>NZ_JBKGGW010000008.1:0-187534 GCF_052041945.1 Pseudomonas sp. SMN11
GATATTTCGATCAAAGCGCCTCCGACCTCATCTTAACTACCTAACTCATTGAATCTCAAGGAGTTTGTCGTTCCGATGTCGCTGGAAGTGGGGCGCATTATAAGGGGATTCGAAAGCGCGTCAACCCCTTTCTTTCAAAAACATTTCAAACCGCCCTCCCCTGCCTCCGGGCAATCCGCGGCAGCACCCGTGAAACCACTGGAACCCGCATCAACATGAGCAGAGCACCAATGGATGCATAAATAGCCCATTCCCTCAGATCCGAGCGAACGATCCACAGGAAGTGCAGCAACCCCAGGCCAAGCACCCCATACACCAGCTTGTGCAACTTCTTCCACCGCGCCCCCAGTCGCCGCTGGCTATACCGATTCGAGGTGACCGCCAGCACCAGCAACCCAAGGAACCCCAGCGCCCCCACAATAATGTAAGGCCGCTTGCGCAGCTCGACCGTCAACTGCCCCCAATCCAGACCAAGAATAAAGAACAGATAGGCCAGGATGTGCAGCACGATATAGACAAACACCCACAACCCCAGCTGCCGCCGCACAACGATCCAGCCCGGCCACCCCGTCAGCTTCTGCAGCGGCGTCATGCCAAGGGTGACAAGTAGAAAGGTCAATGCCCCAAGGCCCAGCCGATCCATGATGATCTTCCCGGGGTCCGGCCCCAGCAGATTCATCGCCGCCTCATACAGCCACCATGCAGGGAACAGACTCCCCACTACAAAGACGGCAAGCCGAAACCAGGGATAGCGCATCAATAGTTCTTCCGCAGATCGAGCCCGGTATACAACGACGCCACTTCATCGGCGTAGCCATTGAACATCTGTGTCTGTCGCACATTGGGGCTGAACAGCCCACTGGGCAAACGCCGTTCGCGAGCCTGAGTCCAACGCGGATGGTCAACAGTCGGATTCACATTGGCGTAGAAGCCATACTCATCCGGAGCCAGCCCTTGCCAGGTGGTCCCTGGCTGCTCCGCCACCAGGCTGATTCGCACGATCGACTTGATGCTTTTGAAGCCGTATTTCCAAGGCACCACCAGACGTAACGGTGCACCATTCTGGTTGGGCAGCTCTCGGCCATACATCCCTACGGCCAGTATCGCCAGCGGATGCATCGCCTCATCCAGGCGCAAGCCTTCTCTATACGGCCAGTCGATCAGGGCAAAGCCCGATCGCTGCCCGGGCATGTGCTGCGGATCCTTCAATGTCTCGAAGCGTACATAGCGCGCTTTCGAAGTCGGCTCGACCTGCTTGAGCACCTGCGCCAAGGGAAAACCCAACCACGGAATGACCATCGACCACGCCTCGACACAACGCAGTCGGTAGATGCGCTCTTCAAGCTGATGAGGTTTGACGAAGTCTTCCAGCGCATAGCGCCCCGGCTTGCCCACCTCGCCATCCACCACGACCGACCAGGGCGCTGTCTTCAGGCTGTCACCATTGGCAACCGGGTCACCCTTGTCGGGCCCGAACTCGTAGAAGTTGTTGTAGTGGGTGGCGTCCTTGAACGGCGTGATCGGCTCATCCTTGACTGTCACCGCCTGCCAGCGTGCAGCAGCGAGCTTGTCGGTGAACCAGCCTGGCGCTGCGCCGGGCGCCACATCGGCATAGCGCGACTCATCAGCCGCACTCGCCCCACCCGGCAGCGCGCCCAGGGCCAGGCCGGCCAGTGAGCTACCGAGCAGGGTACGACGGGAAAGGTAGATGCCTTCGGGGGTGATCTCCGCTGCCTTGCAGTCGGAAGACCTGGGAAGCTTGATGAGCATGGTCGGCTCCACAGCACTGGATAACGGATGTACCAGTAAGACTATGGAGCCGGAGGGTTATTCCAGCATTAAGTGATTTTCACGCTTTGCGCCGGCGAGCCCGCAGCAGGAACTGGATCGGCCCGGATGCCGCGTAGGCGAGGAAGATCAGCAGCAAGATGCGCGGCGGGTCGCTGAACACCACGGCAAACACCAGCACCACCGCGAGGATCGCCACGAACGGCACACGCCCCTTGAGGTCCAGCTCCTTGAAGCTGTTGTACTTGATGTTACTGACCATCAGCATGCCGGCAGCTGCAACCAGCAGGGCCACCAGGAACGATAGCTTGGAGCCCTGGATGCCGTAGTCGCTGAAGGCCCAGACGGTACCGGCGACCACACCGGCGGCGGCCGGGCTGGCCAGGCCGATGAAGTAGCGTTTGTCGGCAGTGCCGACCTGGGTATTGAACCGCGCCAGACGCAACGCAGCACCGGCAACATAGATGAAGGCGACCATCCAGCCGACCTTGCCCATGTCACCCAGCGCCCAGCCAAAGGCCAGCAAGGCCGGGGCCACGCCGAAGGCAACCATGTCCGACAGCGAGTCGTACTCGGCACCGAAGGCACTCTGGGTATTGGTCATGCGCGCCACGCGGCCATCGAGGCCGTCGAGCACCATGGCCACGAAAATCGCAATGGCAGCGAAGGCGAAATACTTGCTCGCCTCGCGTGGGTCGCCAGCGCTCTGCGCACTCATCGAGCTGATGATGGAATAGAAGCCGGCAAACAGGTTGGCGGTAGTGAACAGGTTGGGCAGCAGATAGATGCCGCGATGGCGCACCTTGCGCCCTTCGGCGTCATGCCCTTCTTCAACGTGCTCATCGACAGGTAGCAGGCTTTCGGCGTCGGAGGGCTTGTTCGGCTCTTCGGGACGTTCGCTCATGGAGGGTACCTTGCAACAGGATGGAAAATGTTCGACACGGGCCCGCGAAACAGGTTCTGACGGCGAGCCACTGGTCTGCTTTATACCAGAAGCTGACTGCCAGAACGAAAAAACGCGGCCGAAGCCGCGTTTTTCATCTTTCGATAAGACTTAGTTCTTGGTCTTGTCGACGATTTTGTTAGCCGAGATCCACGGCATCATCGAACGCAGTTGCTCGCCGATGATTTCGATGCCGTGAGCGGCGTTGTTGCGGCGCTTGGCGGTCATCGATGGGTAGTTGGTAGCACCTTCGGAGATGAACATCTTCGCGTACTCGCCGTCCTGGATGCGCTTCAGAGCATTGCGCATGGCCTTGCGGGATTCTTCGTTGATGACTTCCGGACCGGTAACGTACTCACCGTACTCGGCGTTGTTGGAGATCGAGTAGTTCATGTTGGCGATGCCGCCTTCGTACATGAGGTCAACGATCAGCTTCAACTCGTGCAGGCACTCGAAGTAGGCCATTTCTGGCGCGTAGCCAGCTTCGACCAGGGTTTCGAAACCGGCTTTGACCAACTCGACGGTACCACCGCACAGAACAGCCTGCTCACCGAACAGGTCGGTTTCGGTCTCGTCCTTGAAGGTGGTTTCGATGATGCCGGTACGGCCGCCACCGACGCCAGCGGCGTAGGACAGGGCGACGTTCTTGGCATTGCCCGAGGCGTCCTGGTAGATAGCGATCAGGTCAGGGATGCCGCCGCCTTTGACGAACTCGGAGCGAACGGTGTGGCCCGGGGCCTTCGGCGCGATCATGATCACGTCAAGGTCGGCACGCGGAACAACCTGGTTGTAGTGAATCGAGAAGCCGTGGGAGAAGGCCAGGGTGGCGCCCTTCTTGATGTTCGGCTCGATCTCGTTCTTGTACAGCTGGCCCTGGAACTCGTCCGGGGTCAGGATCATCACCAGGTCGGCAGCAGCGACGGCGGAAGCCACGTCGGCAACTTTCAGGCCGTGGGCTTCGGCCTTGGCAACGGTAGCCGAACCTTTACGCAGACCGACGGTAACGTCTACACCGGAGTCCTTCAGGTTGCACGCCTGAGCGTGGCCCTGGGAACCGTAACCGATGATGGCGACTTTCTTACCTTGGATGATGGAAAGGTCGCAGTCTTTATCGTAGAAAACTTTCATGAAAATACCCCTGGTTATATCTCGGCCCCTGCGGAGCCATCGCTAATTTTTGAATTTAGATGCTGAGCACTTTGTCGCCACGGGCAATGCCGGTAACGCCGCTGCGCACGGTTTCGAGAATCGATGCAGTGCCGATCGCCTGGATGAAGCTGTCCAGTTTGTCGCTAGTGCCGCTCAGTTGCACGGTGTACACGCTGGCGGTCACATCGACGATCTGGCCACGGAAGATATCCGTGGTGCGCTTGATCTCGGCGCGTTGGGCACCGGTGGCCTTGACCTTGACCAGCATCAGTTCACGCTCGATGTGAGCGCTTTCCGACAGGTCGACGAGTTTCACCACTTCGACCAGCTTGTTCAGGTTCTTGGTGATCTGTTCGATCACTTCGTCATGGCCAACGGTGGTCAGCGTCAGACGCGACAGGGTCGGGTCTTCGGTCGGCGCCACGGTCAGGCTTTCAATGTTGTAGTTGCGCTGGGAGAACAGGCCGACCACGCGGGACAGAGCACCGGGTTCGTTTTCCAGCAGCAGGGAAATGATGTGCCGCATATCAGGTACGCTCCGTCTTGCTCAGCCACATGTCACGCATCGAGCCATCCTTGATCTGCATCGGATAGACGTGCTCGCTGCGGTCAACCGCGATGTCGATGAACACCAGGCGGTCCTTCATCGCAAACGCTTCTTCCAGCTTCGGCTTGAGGTCCTTCAGGCTGGTGATGCGGATACCCACATGGCCATAAGCCTCGGCCAGCTTGATGAAGTCAGGCAGCGACTCGACGTACGAGTGCGAGTGACGACCGTTGTAGGCCATGTCCTGCCATTGGCGGACCATGCCCAGCACACCGTTGTTCAGGTTGACGATCTTCACCGGCAAGCCGTACTGCATGCAGGTGGACAGTTCCTGGATGTTCATCTGGATGCTGCCTTCGCCCGTCACGCAGGCCACGTCCTGATCCGGGAAGTTGAGCTTGACGCCCATTGCCGCCGGGAAGCCGAAGCCCATGGTGCCCAGGCCACCGGAGTTGATCCAGCGGTTCGGCTTGTTGAAGCGGTAGTACTGCGCCGCGAACATCTGGTGCTGGCCAACGTCGGAGGTGACGAAGGCATCGCCATGGGTCACTTCGCACAGCGTCTCGATGACTTTCTGCGGCTTGATGACGTTGCCGTCGCCCTTGTCGTAAGGGAACAGTTCGCCATCGCCACGCCACTCGTCGATCTGCTTCCACCAGGCATCCAGCGCCGCCTTGTCAGGCTGCTCGCCGATTTCCTTGAGGATGCCGAGCATTTCGCTGAGCACGCTGTCTACCGGGCCGACGATAGGCACGTCAGCCTTGATCATCTTGGAGATCGACGCAGGGTCGATGTCGACATGGATGATCTTGGCGTTCGGGCAGAACTTGGCCGGGCCGTTGACCACGCGGTCATCGAAACGCGCACCAACCGCGAAGATCACGTCGGCATTGTGCATGGCCATGTTGGCGGTGAAGCTACCGTGCATGCCGAGCATGCCGAGGAACTGACGGTCGGTACCCGGAAAGCCACCCAGCCCCATCAGGGTGTTGGTGACGGGCAGGTTCAGCGACTTGGCGATTTCGGTCAGCGCTTCGGAGCCACCGCCGAGGATCACACCACCACCGGCGTAGACGATCGGCCGTTTGGCGGCCAGGAGCATCTCGGCAGCCTTGCGGATCTGGCCGGAGTGACCACGCACAGCCGGGCTGTACGAGCGCAGCTTGACCTTCTTCGGATAGACGTATTCGAACTTCTCGGCCGGATTGGTCATATCTTTTGGAATGTCGACCACGACCGGGCCTGGGCGACCGGATTGCGCCAGGTAGAAGGCTTTCTTGAGTACCTCAGGGATCTCGGTCGGATTCTTGATCATGAAGCTGTGCTTCACGATCGGCCGCGAGATACCGATCATGTCGGTTTCCTGGAAGGCATCGGTACCCACCATGGTGCTAGGCACCTGGCCGGACAGAATGACCATCGGAATCGAATCCATGTAGGCGGTGGCAATACCGGTAATGGCATTGGTCGCGCCCGGGCCGGAGGTTACCAGCACCACACCGGCCTTGCCGGTGGCGCGGGCGTAGCCGTCCGCCATATGGGTTGCCGCTTGTTCGTGGCGAACCAGGATGTGTTCCACTTCCGGCTCTTTGAACAGCGCGTCGTAAACATGAAGGAGAGCACCACCAGGGTACCCGTAGATGTGCTTAACGCCTTCGTCACGCAAGAAGCGGACGACCATTTCAGCGCCAGATAAAAGCTCCACGTTGTTCACCTCTAAAACGCCAGAATACCGCCCCTAGTGGACGGGTCTTAATAGGTTTACTGCCAAGCAGAGCATGAGCGAACGTCAGCACTGACTGAGCAAGTATTGGGAGCTCCCCAGAGTGTTGCGGGGGGTTCCCACCCAGCGCGAGGTAACGCGTTGCGGGGTGTAACAGGCGGCGCGGGTATGCGCCTCATGATCTGCTTAGCGGGTCTGCTTCTGGCAGTCCCTCTACAGCGGAATCTGGATTCTTGTGATTTGGCGCCTACAAGTCAAGAAAAATTATTGCCAATTTTTCCCCAAGATGAATTCCTGCCACCACTAAAAACCGAGTCAGCAGCAGAAAAAATAAGATTTCCACAAAAAAGGGCCACAATCTGCGGCCCTTGAAGGAAAAACTGAAGAAATCAGGCGGAAGGAGCAATCAATTGATCGAATGCTGCCAACAGCCGGCGCAGCTCGCGACTTTCTTCCGGACGATTGGTAAACACGGTTTCTGCCATCACCAAGATGCTCGAGGCATTTGGCAGCGGGTGGCCGAGCTCGATGATGATCTTCATTCGCGGCAGGAAGATCCACTGTAGCCACTGCTCGAAGCTGAGCGTGTCGACCGCGAACGGCACGGTACTGGCCAGCGCTTCGTCGCTGGGCGGCTCGCTATCCCACCAGCCCTGCACCTGCAGCTCACGCTCGATGAGCAGCAGATGGTCGGCGATATCGAGAATGCGTTGTTCGACCATCACGAGTTGACCCGTGCTTTCTGCCGCGCCAGCGCGGCACCGGCGCTGTCACCCTGCTTCTCGCGGGCCTGGGCGATGGTGTTCCACAGTTCGGACTGCAGGTCCGGGCGACCATTGGCGTAAGTCAGCGCACGGCGGGCCAGTTGCTCGGCCTGGGGCGCGTCGCCTTGGGACAGGCGCACCTGGGCCAGGCGGAACAGTACCTGCGGCTCGCGCGGGGCGATGCGCTGGGCGCGCTCCAAGCTCGAGGCGGCACCATTGTAATCACCGCTACCCTGCTGCGACTGGGCAGTGGTGAGCAGTGCCAGCACCGGGCCATCGAGCTGTTCATCGGCTGAGAGGCCACCGGAAGTCGGGTTGCTGCGCGGAATGCCGGTTGGTGCACTGGAAGCCGCTGGAGCGCTGTTCATCGAAGCGATATCGAACGGTTCGTCAGCGATCGGGTTGGGGTTGGTGGTCATCGGTGCCGAACTGACCGGGCCCGAAGTGACAGGGCCCGGCGTAATAGGGCCGGTGCTGATAGGCGCCGCGCCGTTGCCTGCCGGGAAGGTCTGGATGCCAGCGGCACCGGCGCCTTGCGGAATCATCACGGTCACGCCGGAGTCTTCGGGCAGCGACTGCGCCTGCGCGGTGCCGTTGCTCATGCCCGCTGCCGAACGATTGGCCTGGACACGCTCACTATTGGACACCCGGGTGCTCGAGTCCACCACCGGGATGTTGCCACGCTGCACGCTGGAGCAACCCTGGAGCACTACCAACGCCGTCACGGCAGGAAACAGCCACTTATTCAATTCACACCTCATCAATACTGCTCAGGGCTTAGTTCATCCAGCCCTTGACCCAGTCCATGACCGATTCTGCCGGATTCTGCTCGCCGCCGCAGGTTGCACCGGCAGGCGGTTCGCTGCCGCGAATATACGGCATCTGTACGGCCCCCGGACAGCTACTGTCGGAACCTTTGCCGCTGTATGGATCGATCCACGCCTGCACCACGTTGTCTGGCTGCGGCATGTCCAACGGCAGCGGGTCGGCCTTCTTCATGAAGCTGGTCCAGACCTGCAAGGCGCCAGTGGCACCGGTAAATGGCGTTTTGCCGTTATCGTCACGGCCCATCCACACCACGGCCAGCAGGTCCTGGCTGAAGCCGGAGAACCAGCTGTCGCGCGAGTCGTTACTGGTACCGGTCTTGCCCGCCAGGGTCAGCGAGCTTGGCAGCACGTTGTAGACCGAGCGGCCGGTACCCTCACGCATCACCCGCTGCATGGCGTTCTGCACCAGGTAGATGGAACCTGGGTCGAAGGTCTGCTGGATCTGGAACGGGTAGCGCTTGAGCGGTTCGCCTTCGGCGGTGAGCACGCTGCGAATGCCACGCATCGGCGTATTGAAGCCACCGTTGGCGATGGTCTGGTACATGGTCGCGACCTGCATTGGCGACATGCCGCCAGCGCCCAGCAGCATTGCCGGGAAGGCTGGCCAGTCGACATTGACGCCGAGGCGGCCGATGGTCTTGATCACGTTCGGCACACCCACTTCCAGGCCGAGTTTCGCGGTTGACAGGTTCAGCGAGTTGGCCAGGCCCTGGTACAGGTAGATCGTACCGTGCGAGCGCCGGTCATAGTTTTGCGGGCGCCACACCTGGCCGTCGGCGCCCTTCACCGAGAACGCCTCATCCTGCACCCAGGTGGTCAGGGTGTACTTGCTTGGCTGTTCCAACGCGGTCAGGTAGACCGCCGGCTTGACCAACGAGCCAATTGGCCGCACCGCATCAATGGCACGGTTGAAACCGGCAAAGCCAGACTGACGGCTACCGATCAGTGCCTGCACTTCGCCGGTTTCCGGGTTGGTCACGACCATCGCCGATTCCACCTCGTCGGCCCCCTTGCGCCCGGCCAGGCGCTTGAAGGTTTCGGCCATGGAGGTTTCGGCTTTCATTTGCAGGATCGGGTCGAAGCTGGTGAAGATGCGCAGGCCTTCTTCGGTCAAGTCTTCGTCGCGGTAGTCCTGGCGCAGCTGACGCTTGACCAGGTCAAGGAAAGCCGGGAACGAGCTGTCGGCGAGGCTGCCGCGTTTGGTCACGCCCAGCGGCATCTTCTTCGCCGCATCGACTTCCGCCTGGCTGGCCACGCCCTGCTCGGCCACCAGGTCGAGCACCAGGTTGCGCCGCGCCAGAGCGCGGTCAGGGTAGCGCCGCGGGTTGTAATAGGACGGCCCTTTGACCATGCCTACCAGCAAGGCGATCTGGTGCAGTTTCAGTTCCGACAGCGGCTGGCTGAAGAAGAACTGGCTGGCCAGGCCGAAGCCATGCACCGCGCGCTGACCATCCTGGCCGACGAACACTTCGTTCAGGTAGGCCTCGAGGATCTCGCGCTTGTCGTAGTGCATCTCCAGGAGCACGGCCATCATCGCTTCGGTCAGCTTGCGGCTGAGGCTACGCTCGCTGGTCAGGTAGAAGTTCTTCACCAGCTGCTGGGTAAGGGTGCTGCCGCCCTGGCGCATGGAGCCTGCCGAGGTGTTGACCCACATGGCTCGGGCGATGGACTTGGGTGACACACCGAAGTGGCTGTAGAAGTCCCGGTCCTCGGTGGCGACCAAGGTCTCGAGCAGGTACGGCGGCACCTGGTCGATCTTGATCAGGATGCGGTCTTCGAGGTTCTTCGGGTAGATACCGCCGATCATCAGCGGTTCGAGGCGTACCACATCGAGCTTCTTGCCGTTCGCACCGGCAAGGTTCGCCACGTAGTCGCCGGAGAAGCGTACACGCACGAACTGCGCAGGTTCCATGCCCTCGTAGAACTGGAATCCGCGAGTGTTGAGGTCGACGGTATTGCCGTTGACCGCCGCCGCACCCGGGCCGTTGGCCGCGCTTTCACGCCGGTAGCCGAGGGCGTCGAGCTCGGTGAGGAAGTCGCTCTTGCTCAGTTTCTGGCCGCTGAAGAGCTCCAGCGGCCGGGCATACACCTTGGCCGGGATGGTCCAGCGCTTGCCGGAGAACTTCTCCTGAACGACAGCATCGAGGTAAACCGCGAAGCCAGCGACGATCACCAGGCCGACCAGGCTGAGCTTCAAGGCCCAGCCCAGCCAGGCGCGCGAGCGGCCGGTCGGGCGTTTCTGAGGGGTACGAGGATTTCGGGTTCGAGTCATGGCGGCGGATTATACGCACTTTATAAAGGGTAGGCAGGCGCCCTCTGGCGGTAGGCAGGGACGGCACCATTGACCATAATGGCGCTTTCGAATTCCCTGCCCCCGGAAGGATTTCTAGTGAGCCAAGCCTTGATCAACGCGTTGCAGAACCCAGCCCTATACCCTCACCCCGTGGACGGGTTCCAGCTCATTGAGACGCACATCTCCTGGGTCTTGCTCACCGGCGAGTACGCCTACAAGATCAAGAAGCCGATGAACTTCGGTTTCCTCGACTTCACCAGCCTGGACCAGCGCCAGCATTTCTGTAACGAAGAGTTGCGCCTGAACCAGCGCTTGACCGAGGGCCTGTACCTTGAAGTCCTGCCGATCACCGGCAGTGCCGAAGCGCCACAGATCGGTGGTGAAGGCGATGCGATCGAATATGCACTGAAAATGCGCCAGTTCCCCCAGGGCCAGATGCTCAGCACCCTGCAGGCCAATGGCGAGCTGCATACCGGCCACATCGATCAGATGGCCCAGCAGATTGCCGAATTCCACCTGCAGGCACCGAAAGTGTCGCCGGAGCATCCGCTGGGCACCCCGGAAAGCGTGATGGCACCGGTCGAGCAGAACTTCGAGCAGATCCGCCCGTTCCTCAGCGAAAAAGCCGACCTGCTGCAGCTGGACAACCTCCAGGCCTGGGCGCGCAGCAGCTTCGAGCGCCTGCATGGCCTGCTGCAGGCGCGCAAGGCCGATGGCTTCATCCGTGAATGCCACGGTGACATTCACCTGGGCAACGCCACCCTGATCGACGGCAAGGTGGTGATCTTCGATTGCATCGAGTTCAACGAGCCGTTCCGCCTGACGGACGTCTACGCCGACGTCGGCTTCCTGGCCATGGACCTGGAAGACCGCGGCCTCAAGTGCCTGGCCCGGCGCTTCATCAGCCAGTACCTGGAGCTGACCGGCGACTACGCCGGCCTGGAACTGCTGAACTTCTACAAGGCCTACCGCGCTCTGGTACGGGCCAAGGTCGCCCTGTTCAGCCTGTCGGCCGATGCCGACGCCGTGCAGCGCGCCACCACCCTGCGCACCTACCGCAACTACGCCAACCTGGCGGAAAGCTACAGCGCCATCCCTTCCCGCCTGCTGGCGATCACCCATGGTGTCTCAGCAGTGGGCAAGAGCCACGTGGCCATGCGCCTGGTCGAAGCGCTGGGCGCGGTTCGCGTGCGTTCGGATGTGGAACGCAAGCGCCTGTTCGGTGAGCAGCAAGCGCCAAACGCCGGTCAACTGGCTGCCGGCATCTATGACCAGGACGCCAGCGTGGCAACCTACCAGCGCCTGCACGAGCTGGCGGCGACGATCTTGCGTGCCGGTTTCCCGGTGGTGCTCGATGCCACATACCTCAAGGCTGAACAGCGCCAGGACGCTGCAGCCGTGGCCAACGACACCGGCGTACCGTTCCTGATCCTCGACTGCCACGCCCCGGAAGCGGTGATCGCCAGCTGGCTGGAACAGCGCCAGGCCGAGAATAGCGACCCGTCGGATGCCACCCTGGAGGTGGTCAAGGCCCAACAGGCCAGCCGTGAGCCACTGGATGCCCAAGAGCTGGCACTCAGCACCCGCATCGATACCCAGGAAGCCAGCGGCATGGACCAGGTGATCGACCAGATTCGCCAGCGTCTGCCAGGCCTGTAAGTTCGCTTTACACCTGTTCCGGCCTGTTGCCGGAGCAGGTGCTCCGCCGGCCAGGACAGCTCGTCGTCCCCGATGGCAAAAGGCCGCGCATTTCCCAACCCCCGCTACACTCCTCTCAGACCTGCTCGCGATTTATCCCCTAGACCCGTTCAGCCATCGCAAGGAGGCTCGATGAACGATGAATTGCAGCACCTGAAAAATCTTGGCAAGACCTCTGCGCAGTGGTTGCATGCGGCCGGTATCCACAGCGCATCGGACTTGCGCCGGTTGGGCGCGGTGGGTGCCTATCAGGCTGTGAAAACCCGAGGTTTCCGGGCGTCGAAGGTGCTGTTGTACGCCATTGAAGGTGCATTGCTGGATATGCACTGGAACGATTTGCCAGCCGAACGCAAGGAAGCGCTCAATCAACAACTCGATGCCAAATGCCCAATCCCCAAAAAAATCTGAAATAAACACACGAAGGGGATTGACGCTGTAATGAGAATCGTTATGATTATCACAACTGGTCGCGAGACTGGTTGGATAAGCTAAGAGCCCCTGGTTCGGACTCTCAGATTATCTCCTCATCAGGCTAATCACGGTTATTGACCCGGCATTTTGCCGGGTCTTTTTTTGGCCGCCGATTTACCCCGCCCGGGCTTGTAACCGTTATTGGCGCAATTGTGCGCAGTAGTCCTGCTCCGGCATCGCCGCCGTGTACCAGACATAGTCGGCCATCCCAGGCTCTATCTGCTCGCCCACCTCGGCCAGCAGCACAACCTTGCTCTCGCCTGTCGCACCCAGATCGGCAAGGTGCAAAGGCACCCCCAGGTCCTTGCGCGCATGGTACGCACCGGCGAACAGCAATGCCGGCTGCGGCGCCGCCAGCAGCCGTTCGGCCATACGCCGATCCCGCTGCTGTTGCACGGCCAGCATCGCTGGCAGCTGGCTTTCCGGCAGCAGGCCACAATGCCCCTGCTTCACTTGTTCGAGCAGTGCCGCCCTCACCGCAGGCGCATTTGACCGTGTTCCCGACAGCGCCGCCGGATGCCGATAGACCTGGCGCATTTCGCTGGGTGACAGGTTGGCCGCCAGCAGCGGCACATGCTGTTTCACGGCCTCTCGCACGATGGGCCCGTAAAGCTGCCAGTCCCAGCCATCTTCCCAGGCCAGGGCCTTGGGCAGGTCCTGCGGCAACTGCGCCTGACCCGCGAGCGCATCGACGCGGGCCTGCTGCTCGGGTTGCAGCATTTCCAGCAGCAGGCTGCCCTGCGGCCGACGTTGCTGCAGCGCACGCATCAACCACAGCTGCAAGGCGTGATGATCCGGGTTGTCATGCTTCTCGCCGATCAACACCCGCGACGCACCGGCCAGGCCCTCAATCAGCTGTTCAGGGCTGATCACTCGTCCGCTGGCCAGATCGTGAATCTGCCCCAGCTCGGCGCTATCGCGCCCTTCGCTGCTCTGCCAGGCAGGCAACGGCGGCAAGCTGGCCTGGCAGCCACCCAGTGCCAGCGCCAGGCACAGCAATGAACCGCGGAGCGAAGGGTGAGCCATGGGCAGTGCCTCCTAGCGGGTGATGATCAGCGGGTGGCCCCGCTCCGGGTGCGCCTGCACCAGCACGTCGATACCGAAAACGGCCTTGAGTGATGCAGGGGTCAGTACGGCTTGCGGCGTGGCCAGGGCATGGCAGCGCCCGTCCTGCAGCAACAGGATGCGATCACAGTAACGCGCCGCGAGGTTGAGGTCATGCAGGATCACCAGCACTGCCGCGCCGCGATCGGCAAAACTGCGCACAGCCTGCAGCGTCGTGTGCTGGTGCAAAGGGTCGAGCATCGAGGTTGGCTCGTCGAGCAACAACGTCGCGCCCTGCTCACCCGGCCACAACTGGGCGAGCACCCGGGCCAGGTGCACGCGCTGGCGCTCGCCGCCCGACAGCGCCAGGTAGCTGCGCTCGACCAGATGCCAGGCATCTGCCGCACGCAACGCCGCCTCGACAATCTCCCGGTCACGCAGCTGACCACTACCATGAGGCAGTCGGCCCATGCCGACCACTTCCTCGACGCGAAAGGCGAAGCCCAGGCTGGAAACCTGTGGCAACACTGCCAAGCGCTGTGCCCGCGCCTGCCCCGGCCAATCGGCCAAAGCTTTGCCCTGCAGGGTCACCTGCCCGTGGTTTGGCGTGAGCTCACCGCACAATGCGCCCAGCAGGCTGCTCTTGCCCGCGCCATTGGGCCCCAGCACACCCAGCACCTGGCCAGGTAACAGCTGCAGATTAATGTCATGCAGCACCTCGTTGCTGCCGCGGCGCAGATGCAGGCCTTGGACTTCAAGCATCAGTTGCGCCCTCGAACCAGCAAGAACAGAAAGAACGGTGCACCAATGAAAGCGGTCACGATACCAATGGGCAGCTCGGCCGGCGCCAGCGCCAGGCGCGCCACCAGGTCGGCGAACAAAAGCAACGCCCCGCCAGTCAGCAACGAGGCTGGCAACAAGACCCTATGGTCGGGGCCAGCCAACAACCGCACCAGATGCGGCACCACCAGGCCAACGAAGCCGATGAGCCCTGCTGCGGCAACGGCGGCGCCAACCCCCAATGCCGTACAGAACACCAGTTCACGCTTGAGCCGCTCCACCTCGATACCCAAGTGCCGCGCTTCCGACTCACCAAGCAGCAACGCGTTGAGCGCCTGGGCCCGGCGCGGCAGCCACAGCGCCACACCTGCCGCCACCAGCAACAGTGGCCAGAGCCGCTCGTAGCTTGCACCATTGAGACTGCCCAGGTTCCAGAACGTCAGCGTGCGCAACGTCGCGTCATCGGCGAGGTAGGTGAACAACCCCACTGCCGAGCCGCCCAACGCCGTCAGTGCGATACCCGCCAGCAGCATGGTGGCGACGTTGGTCTGGCCATCGCGCCGTCCCAGGCGGTACACCAGCGCCGTCACCCCCAGCCCGCCGATGAACGCACAGGCCGACAGCAGGTACGGGCCAAACCATTCCGGAATGCCGCCAAGCCAGCTGCCACCGACAATCGCCACCGCCGCTCCCAACGCCGCGCCGCTGGCGACGCCGACCAGGCCCGGATCGGCCAGCGGATTGCGAAACAGGCCCTGCATTGCCACGCCGGACAACGCCAGCACAGCCCCCACAGCCAACCCCAGCAACGTGCGTGGCAGGCGGATCTGGCCAAGGATCATTTCAGCCTGCTCCAGGCCATCAGGGGCAATCGGCAGCCCGAGCAAACGCAGGCCGACGCGCAAGGTATCCCACAGCGGCAGGCTGACCGGCCCAAGAGCCAGCGACAGCCACACCGCCAGCAGGCACAGCAATGTCAGGCAAACAAACAGTGTTCGCGGCTGAATCCGTTGTTTCATTTAGCGGCGCTTGCCGGGTAGAACGCAGTCGCCAATTCCTGCAGGGCGGTTGGCAGGCGCGGGCCAAGGCCCCCCACCAGCAATGTCGGGTCGAGCGACACCAGGCGCTTGTCGCGCACGGCACGGGAAGCAGCCAGGGCCGGGTTTTCCTTGAGCAACGCCTGCAAGGCCTGCTCGCCGCTCAGCGCACGATCAGAGAACACCACGACATCCGGGTCGAGCGCCGCCAGTGCCTCGATGGAAAAGTTCTTGTAGCCTTGGTGCTCAGCCAGGTTGCGAGCCCCCGCCTGGCGCAACACCCAGTCACCCGCGGTGCCCTGCCCGGCAATCAATGGCTTGGCGCCAGCATGTCCGACCAGCAGCAACACACCCGGGACCTGATGGCTTTGCTGAGCCTGCTTGACCTTCAACTGCAGCGCTTCGAGTTGCTGGTGATAGCCCGCCGCCAACTGAGCGGCTTTTTCCTCGGCCCCCAGCAAGGTACCCAGGTGCTTGAGGTTCTCGTCCACGGCAGCCAGCTCGGCCTGGCTGGAGAACAATTCGACCCGCACACCTGCCTTGCGCACCTGCGCCAGCACGGGTGGCGGCCCCATCTCATCGGTGCCCACCAGCACATCCGGGCGCAGGCTGAGAATGCCCTCGGCCGACAACTGCCGCTGATAACCGATACTCGGCAAGGCCTTCAGCGAGTCAGGGTGCTGGCTGGTGGTATCTACACCCACCAGGTGTCGCTCCCCGCCCAGCTCAGTGATCCACTCGCTCAACGCCCCGCCAGCGCTGACCCAGCGCTGCGGCAATTCGGCGGCCAGTGCCTGGGTTGAAGCAACGAAAGCTGCGCACAGGGCGAGCAAGGCAGCGGGACGGCGCATCATCGGATTCCTTCTGAAGGCGGGCCACACGCCTTGTGGCGAGCGGCGGAACTGCGCACCATAGGCGGCCGGCGCAGCAAATGCGGGCAATTTGATAATTATTCGCATTGACGCGTCAAGCCATCACTTGTTTCACGAGCCTTCCCTGCAATGCATTTTCTCTGTCCTTCCGCAGCCTTGTCCGAGGGCCACAGCCGCGCCTTCAGCGTAGACGGCATCGACCTGTTCGGTGTGCGCCGACAGGGCCAGGTGTACCTGTACCGCAACCGTTGCCCACACCGTGGCATCCCGCTGAACTGGGCGCAAGACGCCTTTCTCGACGACAGCGCCAGCCTGATCCACTGCGCCCATCATGGTGCGCTGTTTCTCATAGACAGTGGTGAATGCGTGGCCGGCCCCTGCGAAGGCGAGATACTGCAGGCCCTGGACTGCCATGAGGACAGCCAGGGCATCTGGTTCAAGGGGTAAGCAATACCGGCAGCGGGCGATCAATGACGATTTGCTGGTCATCCAGGCGCACGCCGTAGGCCAGCACCTCGACCCCGTCCACCGCTGCTGCGCGCAGGGCGTTGGCATAGGCGAAGTCGATCTCCTCAGCAGGGCGTACCGCCTCGATGTCGGTGAGGTTCACGCAGTACAGCTGCACCGCACGAATGCCCTGGCGGGCCAAGGCCGCCAACTCGCGCAGGTGCTTGGCGCCACGCTGGGTCACCGCATCCGGGAATGCCGCGACGGCAGTCTCCGGATAACCCAGGGTCACGCTCTTGACCTCGACATAGGCCGGCCCGTCGGCGAACTCCAGACGAAAATCCACCCGACTGCGCTCTTCGCCGTAAGCCACTTCACGCTTCAGTGCGGTGAAACCGGCCAGTTCGTGGATCAACCCGGCGTGCAGCGCCTCTTCAACCAGTGCATTGGCGCGCCCGGTATTGATGCAGGCCAGGCGGCCCTGGGGCGTTTCGCTGATCTCCCAGGTACCTGGCAGCTTGCGCTTGGGGTCGTTGGAACGGCTGAACCACACCTGCCCGCCCTCGCGCATGCAATTGAGCATGGAGCCGGTATTCGGGCAGTGGATGGTCAGCTGCTCGCCATTGGCCAGTTCGATGTCGGCCAGGAAGCGCTTGTAGCGGCGCAGCAGGCGCCCTTGTTCAAGTTGAGGAAAAAACACCCTTTACCCCTGCCAGCTTTTCAGGCCACGAGCGATGCGCTCGACTGCCTGTTCCAGGCGCGGCAAGCTCTGGGTATAGGCAAAACGCACATGGTGACCGGCCAGATGGCGGCCGAAGTCCAGGCCTGGGGTGAAGGCCAGGTGCTCGGTTTCGAGGAAATGCTGGCAGAAGGCAAAGGCATCGCCACCGAACGCGCTGATGTCGGCATACAGGTAGAACGCCCCCTGCGGCTCTACGGCGATGCGGAAGCCCAGTTCACGCAGGGCTGGCAGCAGGTAGTCGCGGCGACGGGCGAATTCGGCACGGCGCTCTTCGAAAATCGCCAGCGTTTCCGGCTGGAAACAGGCCAGCGCCGCATGCTGGGCCATGCTCGGCGCACTGATGTAGAGATTCTGCGCCAGCTTCTCCAGGTCAGCCACGGCATTGGGGGGCGCCACCAGCCAGCCGAGCCGCCAGCCGGTCATGCCGAAATACTTGGAAAAACTATTAAGGACGAACGCTGAGTCGTCCACTTCCAGCACACTCGGTGCATCCATTCCGTAGGTCAGGCCGTGGTAGATCTCGTCCACCACCAAGTGGCCATGGTGCTCACGGGTGGCCTTGGACAGGCTGGCCAGCTCGTCGCGGCCCAGCACGGTGCCCGTCGGGTTGGCCGGCGAAGCGACCAGGGCGCCGACGCTGTCCTTGTCCCAGTAACGTTCGACCAGCTCGGCGGTCAGCTGGTAGTTGACCTCCGGCTCCACCGGCACCAGCTGCGCGCCGCCCTCGACCAGGCGCAGGAAGTGGCGGTTGCACGGGTAACCTGGGTCAGCCAGCAGCCAGTGCTTGCCGGGGTCGACCAACAGGCTGCTGGCCAGCAGCAACGCCCCGGAGCCGCCCGGGGTGACGAGAATCCGCTCAGGGTCGATCTGCAGGCCGTAACGCTGGCCATAGAAGCCGGCGATAGCCTCGCGCAGCGCTGGCAGCCCGCGGGCGGCTGTGTAGCGGGTATGCCCGGCGGCCAGTGCGGCCTGGCCGGCAGCGACGATCGGTGCAGCGGTGGTGAAATCCGGCTCGCCGATTTCCAGGTGGATCACATCATGGCCAGCCGCTTGCAGCTCGTTGGCCCGCGCCAGCAACGCCATGACGTGGAAGGGTTCGATGGCGCGGCTGCGCGCACTGTAGGGGTGGGCCATGACCTTCTCTCAATTGGGTCTAAACTGTTGATTCTACCTTTGCACGGCACCGAACGTGCGCCGCGCGCTGCGGTCAACACCTAGGATCGGGCGGGGTAGCGCACCCCCGATCTATCTGGTAAGTTCGGCGGCTCGCAGTCGCAGGGCCGGCGGGTGCCGGAGATGGAGCATCCTGCGCATTGGATCAGATGAGTGAGAGGCGGTCTATTCATGTCCACCGTAGAAAAGCAAAAAACCGGTCAGACCATGTACGGTGTCGAGCCCTATAAAGAGACCAAGGGCGAGGAGTACATGGGCGAGCCCATGCGCAAGCACTTCACCAAACTCCTCAATGCCTGGAAAGGCGAGCTGATGGTCAGTGTGGACCGTACCGTGGACCACATGAAGGACGAAGCAGCCAACTTCCCCGACCCGGCCGACCGTGCCAGCCAGGAAGAAGAATTCGCACTGGAGCTGCGCAACCGCGACCGCGAGCGCAAGCTGATCAAGAAGATCGACAAGACCCTGCAGAAGATCCAGGACCAGGATTACGGCTGGTGCGATTCCTGCGGTATCGAGATCGGCCTGCGCCGCCTGGAAGCCCGCCCGACCGCCGACCTGTGCTTCGACTGCAAGGAAATCTCGGAGAAAAAGGAAAAGACCGTCGGCAAAGGCTGACACTTCTTCCATCCGAACGGGGCGCATCATGCGCCCCGTTTCATTTATATGCTTGGCAATGCCATGAAAGACTCCCGCTACATCGGACGTTTCGCCCCCACCCCGAGCGGTTTCCTGCACTTCGGCTCGCTGGTCGCCGCCCTCGCCTCCTGGCTCGATGCCCGCGCCGTAGACGGCCGCTGGCTGTTGCGCATGGAAGACACCGACCCGCCCCGGGAAATGCCAGGGGCCCGCGACGCGATCCTGCAGACCCTCGAACGCTACGGCCTGGAATGGGATGGCGAGGTGGTGTATCAGAGCCAGCGCCATGAAGCCTATACGGCCGTGGTCGACCGCCTGTTCAACATGGGCCTGGCCTACGCCTGTACTTGCTCGCGCAAGCAGCTGGAGGGGCACAACGGCATCTACCCAGGCTTTTGCCGTAACGCCGGGCATGCCCGTGAGGGCGCGGCGATCCGGCTGCGGGTGCCAGAACTGATCTACCGCTTTACCGACCGGGTGCAGGGCGAGTTCCAGCAGCACTTGGGGCGTGAGGTGGGCGATTTCGTCATCCAGCGCCGTGACGGGCTGTATGCCTATCAACTGGCGGTGGTGCTGGACGATGCCTGGCAGGGCGTCACCGACATCGTGCGCGGCGCCGACCTGCTCGACAACACCCCGCGCCAGCTCTACCTGCAGGAGTTGCTGGGCTTTTCGCAGCCGCGTTACCTGCATATTCCATTGATCGTCCAGCCGGATGGGCACAAGCTCGGCAAGTCCTATCGCTCACCGCCGTTGCAGGCCGAGCATGCGACGCCATTGTTGTTACGGGCGTTGCGGGCCTTGGGCCAGGAAGCAGGCCCAGAATTGCTGCTGGCGAAGCCGGCTGAAGTGCTGGCAGTGGCGCGCACACGCTGGCGACCGGAAGCGATTGCCCGGCAGGCTACTGTCCCAGAGGCTGATTTGCACTAACGCAGGCCAGGCCTCTTCGCGGGGCAAGCCCGCTCCTACAGGTTTTCGCGATCCCTTGTAGGAGCGGCGGTGCGGCGATCCGACTTGTCCCGCGAAGAGGCCAGTCCAGGCGAAATACTTCTCGAAATCAAAAGCCCAATAAATTCAAACCCTTGGCGAACCCTATGGATTCCCGCTAGCATCCCCCCAGCCATTTGCGCCAATAATAAGTCCAAGCCCGCAGCGCCCAACCATCGAGGCCAGCATGTACATCTATCGTTTGGTCCTGCTTCTGGTCGTGGGGATCTACCTGTTCTCCCCGGCCATCATGGACTGGTGGATCGAACCGACCGGTGCCTGGTACCGCCCCTACCTGCTCTGGCTGATCCTGATCGTCGTCACCTTCATCCTGCAGAGCCAACGAGATGCCGATGAGCTTTAGCCTGACCCAGATGATCCTGATCAGCGCCGCGTACCTCATGGTGCTGTTCGGTGTGGCCTGGATCAGCGAGCGTGGGCTGATTCCGCGCTCCATCATTCGCCACCCGCTGACCTACACCCTGTCGCTGGGCGTCTACGCTAGCGCCTGGGCCTTCTATGGCTCGGTGGGCCTGGCCTACCAGTACGGCTACGGTTTCCTCGCCTGTTACCTGGGGGTGTCCGGTGCATTCCTGCTGGCACCGGTGCTGCTGTATCCGATCCTCAAGATCACCCGCACCTACCAGTTGTCGTCGCTGGCCGACCTGCTGGCGTTCCGCTTTCGCAGCACTTGGGCCGGCGCGCTGACCACGATCATCATGCTGATCGGCGTGCTGCCCTTGCTGGCCCTGCAGATCCAGGCGGTGGCCGACTCGATCAGCATCCTCACCGGCGAGCCGGTCAAGGCCCGGGTGGCCTTTGCCTTCTGTACGCTGATCATCCTGTTCACCATCTTCTTCGGCTCACGGCACATCGCCACGCGTGAAAAACACGAAGGCCTGGTGTTCGCCATCGCCTTCGAGTCGGTGATCAAGCTGCTGGCCCTGGGCGGCATCGGCCTGTATGCGCTGTATGGCGTGTTCGGTGGCCCCCATGAGCTGGAAGTATGGCTGCTGCAGAACCAGACCGCCCTGGCGGCGCTGCATACGCCGCTGCAGGAAGGCCCTTGGCGCACCCTGTTGCTGGTGTTCTTCGCCTCGGCCATCGTCATGCCGCACATGTACCACATGGCCTTCACCGAAAACCTCAACCCGCGCGCGCTGGTCAGCGCCAGCTGGGGCCTGCCGCTGTTCCTGCTGCTGATGAGCCTGGCGGTGCCGCTGGTACTGTGGGCAGGCCTGCGCCTGGGGGCGAGCACCAACCCTGAGTACTTCACCCTGGGCCTGGGGATTGCCGCCAACAACCAGGCACTGACGTTGCTCGCCTACGTTGGCGGCCTTGCATCCGCCAGTGGGCTGATCATCGTCACTACGCTTGCCTTGTCGGGCATGGCCCTCAACCACTTGGTGCTGCCGCTGTACCAGCCACCGGCCGAGGGCAATATCTACCGCTGGCTGAAATGGACGCGCCGCGCGCTGATCGTCGCCATCATCACTGCCGGGTTCGTCTTCTACCTGACCCAGAACAACCACCAGAGCCTGGCCAACCTGGGTATCGTCGCCTTCGTCGCCACTCTGCAGTTCTTGCCTGGCGTGCTGTCGGTGCTGTACTGGCCGACCGCCAACCGCCGCGGTTTCATCGCCGGCTTGCTGGCCGGGACCCTGGTGTGGATGGTGACCATGCTGCTGCCGCTGTTGGGCAACCTGCAGGGCTTCTATATCCCGTTGCTGGACATGATCTATGTGCTCGACGACACCAGCTGGCACATGGCGGCCATTGCCTCGCTGGCGGCCAACGTCCTGCTGTTCACCCTGATTTCGCTGTTCACCAATGCCAGCAGTGAAGAAGTCAGCGCCGCCGAAGCCTGCGCCGTGGACAACGTACGCCGGCCACAGCGCCGCGAGCTGCATGCCGCCTCGCCGCAGGAATTCGCCACCCAGCTGGCCAAACCGCTGGGCGCCAAGGCGGCGCAGAAGGAGGTCGAACAGGCCCTGCGCGACCTCTACCTGCCGTTCGACGAGCGCCGCCCCTATGCCCTGCGCCGCCTGCGTGACCGTATCGAGGCCAACCTCTCCGGGCTGATGGGGCCGAGTGTGGCCCAGGACATGGTCGAGACCTTCCTGCCGTACAAGTCCGGTAACGAGAACTACGTCACCGAGGACATCCACTTCATCGAAAGCCGCCTGGAAGACTACCACTCGCGCCTTACCGGCCTTGCCGCCGAACTCGACGCGCTGCGCCGCTACCACCGCCAGACCCTCCAAGAGCTACCCATGGGCGTCTGCTCGCTGGCCAAGGATCAGGAAATCCTGATGTGGAACAAGGCCATGGAAGAGCTGACCGGCATTGCCGCCAAGCACGTCGTCGGCTCACGGCTGGTGACCATCAGCGAGCCCTGGCGCGGCCTGCTGCAGGGCTTCATCAACGTGCCCGACGAACACCTGCACAAGCAGCGCCTGGCACTGGACGGCCAGCCGCGCTGGCTGAACCTGCACAAGGCAGCCATCGACGAGCCCCTGGCGCCGGGTAACAGCGGCCTGGTGCTGCTGGTAGAGGACCTTACCGAAACCCAGGCACTGGAAGACAAGCTGGTGCACTCCGAGCGCCTGGCCAGCATCGGCCGCCTGGCTGCCGGTGTCGCCCACGAAATCGGCAACCCGATCACCGGCATCGCCTGCCTGGCGCAGAACCTGCGCGAGGAGCGCGAAGGCGATGGCGAAATCATCGAGCTGTCCAGCCAGATCCTCGAACAGACCAAGCGCGTGTCGCGCATCGTCCAGTCGTTGATGAGCTTCGCCCACGCCGGTGGTAGTCATCAGAACAGCGAAGAACCGGTGTGCCTGGCCGAGGTGGCGCAAGACGCCATCGGTCTGCTGGCATTGAACCGGCGCAACTTCGAAGTCCAGTTCTTCAACCTCTGCGACCCGGACCATTGGGCCGAGGGGGATCCGCAGCGCCTCGCCCAGGTGCTGATCAACCTGCTCTCCAACGCCCGCGATGCCTCGCCGCCCGGCAGTGCCGTGCGTGTGCGCAGTGAAGTCAGCGAGCACACCGTCGACCTGATCGTCGAGGACGAAGGCAGCGGGATCCCGAAGAACATCATGGACCGCCTGTTCGAGCCATTCTTCACCACCAAGGACCCGGGCGAAGGAACCGGACTGGGGCTCGCTCTGGTCTATTCCATCGTGGAAGAGCATTATGGGCAAATCACCATCGACAGCCCGGCCGACATCGAACGGCAACGTGGCACCCGGATCCGCGTGACCCTGCCCCGGCATGTCGTAGCGACGTCCCCTGAAATTCGAGACCGTCGAGAGAATTGAATCAATGCCGCACATTCTGATCGTCGAAGACGAAACCATCATCCGCTCGGCCCTGCGCCGGCTGCTCGAACGGAACCAGTACCAGGTCAGCGAAGCCGGCTCGGTGCAGGAAGCCCAGGAACGCTTCAGCATTGCCACCTTCGACCTGATCGTCAGCGACCTGCGCCTGCCGGGCGCCCCGGGTACCGAGCTGATCAAGCTTGGCCAGGGCACACCGGTGCTGATCATGACCAGCTACGCCAGCCTGCGCTCGGCGGTGGACTCGATGAAGATGGGCGCGGTGGACTACATCGCCAAGCCATTCGACCACGATGAAATGCTCCAGGCCGTGGCGCGCATTCTGCGCGACCGCCAGAATGCCCCTGCTGCCGCGCCAGCCCCGGCCGCTGAGCCGCGGACCAACGGCAAGGCCGCGCCAGCCGACAAGACTGCCAGTGCCGCCAATGGCGAAATCGGCATCATCGGTTCGTGCCCGCCGATGCAGGACATGTACAGCAAGATCCGCAAGGTTGCACCCACCGACTCCAACGTGCTGATCCAGGGTGAGTCGGGCACTGGCAAGGAGCTGGTCGCCCGCGCGCTGCACAATCTTTCGCGTCGTGCCAAGGCGCCGATGATTTCGGTGAACTGCGCGGCGATTCCGGAAACCCTGATCGAATCGGAACTGTTCGGCCACGAAAAAGGTGCATTCACCGGCGCCAGCGCCGGCCGTGCTGGCTTGGTGGAAGCCGCCGACGGTGGCACCCTGTTCCTCGACGAAATCGGCGAACTGCCGCTCGAAGCCCAGGCGCGCCTGCTGCGTGTGCTGCAGGAAGGCGAGATTCGCCGGGTCGGTTCGGTACAGTCGCAGAAAGTCGACGTGCGCCTGATCGCCGCGACCCACCGCGACCTGAAGAACCTGGCCAAGGCCGGGCAGTTCCGCGAAGACCTTTATTACCGCCTGCACGTGATCGCCCTGAAGTTGCCGGCCCTGCGCGAGCGCGGCAGTGACGTCAACGAGATCGCCAACGCCTTCCTCGCCCGCCAGAGCGCGCGCATCGGCCGTGACGACCTGCACTTCTCGGCCGAGGCCGAGCAAGCCATTCGTCACTACAGCTGGCCGGGTAACGTGCGCGAGCTGGAAAACGCCGTGGAGCGTGCGGTGATCCTCAGCGAGAGCGCGGAAATTTCCGCCGACATGCTGGGCATCGACATCGAGCTGAGCGACCTTGAAGAGGATGACATCCTCGACAATGCCCTGGTCGCGGCCAGCGCCAGCAGTGCAAGCCATGAGCCGACCGAGGACCTGTCGCTGGAAGACTACTTCCAGCACTTCGTGCTCGAGCACCAGGACCACATGACCGAGACCGAGCTCGCACGCAAGCTCGGTGTCAGCCGCAAGTGCCTGTGGGAGCGGCGCCAGCGCCTGGGCATCCCGCGGCGCAAGAGCAATGCGACCAGCGACAACTGATTCAGATCTCCGTTGGCCTTACCGGCCTCTTCGCGAGGAAGCCCGCGAAGAGGCCGGTAGGGCCACAGCTCCTCCCCCAGGTAACACCTCAGTCCCGCACAAAATCTGTTACCCAACCTTTCCGGCGTAACAGTTCCCGAGGTGTACGGTAACGAAAAATCTACATTTTCGACCTGCCGAAATCTTCCAAAACGCCTCAACCCCTTGATTTTACTGGACTTCGAAAAGTTGGCACGGCACCTGCTATGTATCTAGTACAAGAACAATAACAAGCACAGCAACTCAGAATAAGAACAAGACGAAACGGCTCACGCACAATAAAAACAAGACGGCGGAGGCGCAGCTAACTGATTCTTTTGGAGAGGATGCGTGTTTGGGGCTTGCCCCACGACCAGGCAGAGAACAACAAAAACTGCACTTAAAAGCAGCGCCTGAACTGGTTGGATCGAAGGATCAACGTGACATCAGCGGCCAAAGCAATCCGTTTGCTCTTTACCCCCGGATTGGGGGTCGTCCACAAGCTTCGAGATTTGTGGACAGGGCACTCAACAAAAACAAGAAGCCCAGTAAAAAAACAATAAGAGCACGCAACGACTTCTTGGGGAGCTTAGGCTCCCCTTGTCGTTTCTCCCCTTCGGCAGGCTCTCCTGCTACCGCCTACACCATTCCCCGAGTAAATGCTAGAATCCCCGCCCATCATGCGGCCATTCTCCTATTCTTGGCCGAACATTCCTTCAAACAGTGCATCCCATGCTGAAGAAGCTGTTCCAGTCGTTCCGCCCTCCCGTACCGGGCCAGCACCACAGGCGTACCACGCCTGAGGTGATCAACAAGAGCCAACACTCGCTGCAGCGCCACCAGTTCAGCCGCCACGCGGTGAACATCGTCGAGCGCCTGCAGAGTGCGGGCTACCAGGCATACCTGGTCGGTGGCTGCGTCCGCGACCTGATGCTGGGCATCACGCCCAAGGACTTCGACGTCGCCACCAGCGCCACGCCCGAGCAGGTCCGTGCCGAGTTCCGCAACGCGCGCATCATCGGTCGGCGCTTCAAGCTGGTCCACGTGCATTTCGGCCGTGAGATCATCGAAGTCGCTACCTTCCGCGCGCCCCACTCGGAAGACGACCAGGGCGACAGCCACCGTTCGTCGCACAACGCCAGTGGTCGTATCCTGCGTGACAACGTGTACGGCACCTTGGAAGAAGACGCGCAGCGCCGCGACTTCACCATCAACGCCCTTTATTACGATCCGGTCAGCGAGCGCATCCTCGACTACGCCAACGGTGTGCACGACATCCGCAACCGCTTGTTGCGTCTGATCGGCGACCCGACCCACCGCTACCAGGAAGACCCGGTGCGCATGCTGCGTGCCGTGCGTTTCGCCGCCAAGCTCGACTTCGGCATCGAGAAGCACACCTTCCAGCCGATCCGCAAACTGGCCCCGCTGCTGCGCGAGATCCCGCCAGCACGCCTGTTCGAGGAATGCCTCAAGCTGTTCCTCTCCGGCCAGGGGGCCATCGCCTTCGAAATGCTGGTCGACCTGGAGCTGTTCGAGCCGCTGTTCCCGGCCAGTGCCCATGCCCTGGACGAGCGCCCGACTTACACTCATACCCTGATCAGCCAGGCGCTGAACAACACCGACCTGCGCGTCAAGCAAGGCAAGCCGGTCACCCCGGCGTTCCTGTTCGCCGCCCTGCTCTGGCCAGCCCTGCCAGGCCGCGTGCTGCACCTGCAGAGCCAAGGCGTGCCGCCGATTCCGGCCATGAACGGTGCGGCCCACGACCTGATTGCCGAACAGTGCGCGCGCATCGCTATCCCCAAGCGTTTCACCCTGCCGATCCGCGAGATCTGGGACATGCAGGAACGCCTGCCGCGCCGCAGTGGCAAGCGTGCCGACCTGCTGCTCGACAACCCACGCTTCCGTGCCGGTTACGACTTCCTGCTGCTGCGCGAAAGCGCCGGCGAGGAAACCGACGACCTCGGCCAGTGGTGGACCGACTACCAGGATGCCAACGACAGCGAGCGCCGCGAGATGATCCGCGAGCTTGGCAGCCGTGACGAAGGTACCGGTGCCGGCCCGCGCAAACGCAAGCGCAGTGGCAGCAAGCGCAAGCGCAGTGGCGGCGACGAGGCGTTCGAGTGACCACGCGCGCCTTCATCGGCCTGGGCAGCAATCTGGACGCGCCCGCAGAACAACTGCGCAGCGCCCTGCAGGCGCTCGACCAGATTGCCGACAGCCGCCTGGCGGGCGCATCGGCGCTGTACACCAGCGACTCGCTGCTGCCCGGCCAACCGCGTTACACCAACGCGGTAGCAGCCCTAGACACCGCCCTGGCACCGCTGGACCTGCTCGACGCGCTGCAGGCCATCGAGAACGATCAGGGCCGTGTGCGCCAGGAACGCTGGGGCCCGCGCACCCTCGACCTGGATATCCTGCTGTTCGGTGACCAGGTGATCGACGTGCCACGCCTGCAGGTGCCGCACTACCACATGCATGCGCGCCCCTTCGTTCTGTACCCGTTGGCCGAACTGGTGGCGGATGACTTCTGCCTGGCCGATGGCCGCGCCCTCACCCAGTTGCTCGAAGCGTGCCCGTTCGTCGGTCTGGAACGCCTGTAAACCGGGCGTTTGAGACATTATTCAGAACACGGTAACGCCAGTAACACCCTGTTAGTAACATTGCGGTAACAGGGTGATTGACTTCCCCCACCTCGCTCACGACTATAGGCGTCCCGTGTGACACCAAAGTGCCGCACACCCGTATTTAGGCCCGGACGGACCTGTGCCCGAACATCACGCGCGATGATGTGCCGCTCCGGAAGATGACTACACGCGTTGTATGCAGTCGTTTTTCACAGCGCCTGAACGAGGATTTTCCTACATGCCTGAAGTAACCCTGACCACCCTGCATAGCCTCAAGGCCAAGGGTGAAAAGATCACCATGCTGACCTGCTACGATGCAACCTTCGCCAAGGCCTGCAGCCAGGCCGGCGTCGACGTGTTGCTGGTGGGCGACTCCCTGGGCATGGTCCTGCAGGGCCATGACAGCACGCTGCCCGTCACCACTGCCGAGATGGCCTACCACACGGCCTGCGTCAAACGCGGCAACGACGGTGCGCTGATCCTCGCCGACCTGCCGTTCATGGCCCACGCCACACCCGAGCAGGCCTTTGCCAACTGCGCCACGCTGATGCAGGCCGGTGCCCAGATGATCAAGCTCGAAGGCGCCGCCTGGCTGGCCGAAACCATCCGCCTGCTGGCCGAACGCGGTGTGCCGGTGTGTGCGCACATGGGCCTGACCCCGCAGACCGTCAACGTGCTGGGCGGTTACAAGGTCCAGGGCCGCCAGGAAGCGCAGGCGCGGCAGATGCGCGCTGACGCTATTGCCCTGGAGCAAGCCGGCGCGGCGATGCTGCTGCTCGAATGCGTACCAAGCGAACTGGCTGCGGAAATCACCCAGGCGGTGAGCATTCCGGTGATCGGCATCGGTGCCGGTAGTGCCACCGATGGCCAGGTACTGGTCCTCCACGACATGCTCGGCCTGTCACTGAGCGGCCGGGTACCGAAGTTCGTGAAGAACTTCATGGCAGGCCAACCCGACATTCAGAGCGCCCTCACCGCCTACGTCAAGGCCGTCAAGGACGTTACCTTCCCCGCTGCCGAGCACGGATTCAGCGCATGAACACAGTCAAGACCGTCCGCGAACTGCGTGCCGCCGTCGCCCGTGCGCGCGGCGAAGGCAAGCGCATCGGCTTCGTGCCGACCATGGGCAACCTGCACAGCGGCCACGCCGCGCTGGTGACCAAGGCCGCCCAACGTGCCGATTTCGTGGTCGCCAGCATCTTCGTCAACCCACTGCAGTTCGGTGCCAACGAAGACCTCGATAAATACCCGCGTACCCTTGCCGCCGATCAGGAGCGCCTGCTGCAGGCAGGTTGCAACCTGCTGTTCGCGCCCACCGTGGAAGAGATGTACCCCGACGGCATGAGCGTGCAAACCCGCGTCAGCGTGCCCAACCTGTCCGAAGGCTTGTGCGGTGCCAGCCGCCCTGGTCATTTCGAGGGCGTGGCGACCGTGGTCAGCAAGCTGTTCAACATGGTTCAGCCGGATCTGGCCGTGTTTGGCGAAAAGGATTACCAGCAGCTGGCGGTGATCCGCGCCATGGTGCGTGACCTGAACATGCCGATTCAGATCATCGGCGAGCCGACCGTGCGGGCCGAAGATGGCTTGGCGCTGTCGTCGCGCAATGGTTACCTGACAACTGAGCAACGGGCTACGGCGCCGGTGGTGTATCGCACGTTGCAGCAGATCGGCGAGGCGCTGGGTCGCGGCCAGGTGGATTTCGCGGCACTGATCGAGCAAGGCAAGGCGCAGCTGAGCGCTGCCGGCCTGCGTCCGGATTATCTGGACGTGCGCCATGCACTGACTCTACGCCCGGCGACCTTTGGCGACCGGGACCTGGTGATCCTGGTTGCGGCGTATCTGGGTAACACCCGATTGATCGACAACCTGTATCTGCACCTGGACGATAAGACCGCATAACCCTCCTGGGGCCGCTTGGCGGCCCCAAAATCCTCCCTTCATACCCATTCCCTGCGCGCGGCCTTTGCCTATAATGATGGCCAGCCTGAACCCGGCAATGACTGCCATGTCCAAGACACACCTCGCATCAAGGAATTCCGCGCAATGGCGTATTACCGCACCCCCCACGATGTTACGGCCCTGCCTGCCTGGCAGGCCCTGCAACAACACCGCGACGCCATGCAAGGCTTCAGCATGCGCGAAGCCTTTGCCGCCGACGCCAAGCGCTTCGACCAGTTCTCCCTGAGCAGCTGTGGGCTGTTCCTCGACTATTCGAAAAACCTGATCACCGATGAAACCCAAGATCTTCTGGTGAACCTGGCCGAACAAGTCGGCCTGCAGGACGCGATCAAGTCGATGTTCAGCGGCGAGATCATCAATGCCTCGGAAGGTCGCCCGGTGCTGCACACCGCGCTGCGCCGCCCGGTAGGCGACAAGCTCAGCGTCAATGGCGTCAACGTGATGCCGGAAGTACACAAGGTACTCAACCAGATCACCGAGCTGGTCGGCCGTATTCATGACGGCCTGTGGCGTGGCTACAGCGAAAAGCCGATCACCGATGTGGTCAACATCGGCATCGGTGGCTCGTTCCTCGGCCCCGAGCTGGTCTCCGAAGCCCTGCTGCCTTATGCCCAGCGCGGCGTGCGCTGCCACTACCTGGCCAATATCGACGGTAGCGAGTTCCATGAACTGTCGGCGAACCTGCGCGCCGAAACCACGCTGTTCATCGTCTCGTCTAAGTCGTTCAACACCCTCGAGACCTTGAAAAACGCCATGGCCGCGCGCACCTGGTACCTCGCCCAGGGCGGCTCGGAAGCCGAGCTGTACCGCCACTTCATCGCAGTCTCAAGCAACAAGGCCGCTGCCGTGGCCTTCGGTATCCGCGAAGAAAACATCTTCCCGATGTGGGACTGGGTAGGTGGGCGCTATTCGCTGTGGTCGGCCATCGGCCTGCCGATCGCCCTGGCCATCGGCACCGCCAACTTCAAGGAGCTGCTGTCGGGCGCCTACACCATGGACCAGCACTTCCAGACCGCGCCGTTCGACAAGAACATGCCGGTGTTGCTGGCCCTGCTGGGGGTCTGGTATGGCAACTTCTGGGGCGCCAGCAGCCACGCGATCCTGCCGTACGACCATTACCTGCGCAACATCACCAAGCACCTGCAACAGCTGGACATGGAGTCCAACGGCAAGAGTGTGCTGCAGGATGGTACCCCGGTGAAGACCGATACCGGCCCGGTGATCTGGGGCGGCGTCGGCTGCAACGGCCAACATGCCTACCACCAGTTGCTGCACCAGGGCACCCAGCTGATCCCGGCCGACTTCATCGTGCCAGTAGTCAGCTTCAACCCGGTGGCTGACCACCATCAGTGGCTGTACGCCAACTGCCTGTCGCAGAGCCAGGCGCTGATGCTCGGCAAGACCCGCGAAGAAGCCGAAGCCGAACTGCGCCAGAAGGGCCTGAACGAAGCGGACATCGAGAAGCTCGCGCCGCACAAGGTGATCCCGGGCAACCGCCCGAGCAACACCCTGGTGGTCGAGCGGATCAGCCCGCGCCGCTTGGGCGCTCTGGTGGCGATGTACGAACACAAGGTGTTCGTGCAGAGCGTGATCTGGGGCATCAACGCCTTCGACCAGTGGGGCGTGGAGCTGGGCAAGGAGCTGGGCAAAGGTGTTTACCAGCGCCTGGTCGGCAGCCTGGAAGACAGCGCCGAAGATGGCTCCACCCAAGGCCTCATCAACTACTTCCGCGGCCGTCACCGCGGTTGACCTGATCGAGCAGGACCGCTTTTTGTAGGAGCGGCCTTGTGTCGCGAAAGGGCCGCAAAGCGGCCCTGGCGATATCAGTTGCGAAGCTCAGATCCTGGGGGCGCTACCCACCCCTTTCGCGACACAAGGCCGCTCCTACAACCATGCCCCCGCCCTCAAGGAACATCACCACTAGCTACACTGTCCATCGAATAGCCGTTGCCGTCCCTCCGACAAGAGCAGGACCACCCGCCATGATCGATATCAAGCAGTATCCCCAAGCCCTGGCCGTCAGCCAGTCCGCCAGCCTCTCCCCCGACGACTACCAGCGCCTCTACCGCCAGTCGGTCGATGACCCCGACACATTCTGGGCCGAACAGGCCAAACGCCTGGACTGGGTCAAGCCTTGGTCGAGCGTGCAGCAATGCGACCTGAAGACCGGCGAGGCCCGCTGGTTCGACGGCGCCCAACTGAACGTCAGCTACAACTGCATCGATCGTCACCTGGCCCGGCGCGGCGAGCAGACTGCCCTGCTGTGGGAAGGCGACGACCCCAAGGATTCCACGGCCATCAGCTACCGCGAACTGCACCGCCAGGTCTGTCGGCTGGCCAATGCCCTGAAGACACGCGGCGTGCACAAAGGCGACCGGGTGTGCATCTACATGCCGATGATTCCCGAAGCCGCCTATGCCATGCTCGCCTGCACGCGGATCGGTGCGATTCATTCGGTGGTGTTCGGCGGTTTTTCCCCGGATGCGCTGCGTGACCGAATTCTCGATGCCGACTGCCGCACCGTAATCACCGCCGATGAAGGTGTGCGCGGCGGCAAACGCATCCCGCTCAAGCAGAACGTCGACAAGGCCCTTAGCAGCTGCCCGGCGGTCAGCAGCGTGTTCGTGGTGCGCCGAACCGGCGGCGACGTCGCCTGGAGCGAAGGCCGTGACCTCTGGTATCACGAAGTGACCGAAAAGGCCGGCGACGACTGCCAGCCCGAACCGATGGACGCCGAAGCCCCACTGTTCATCCTGTATACCTCCGGCAGTACCGGCAAGCCCAAGGGTGTACTGCACACCACCGCGGGCTACTTGCTGCAGGCGACGATGACCTTCAAGGTGGTGTTCGACTACCGCGACGGCGAGGTGTTCTGGTGCACGGCCGACGTCGGCTGGGTCACGGGCCACAGTTATATCGTCTACGGGCCATTGGCCAACGGCGCGATTTCACTGATGTTCGAAGGCGTCCCCAATTACCCGGACACCTCGCGCTTCTGGCAGGTGGTGGACAAACACCAGGTGAACATCTTCTACACCGCGCCCACTGCACTGCGTGCGTTGATGCGTGAAGGTTCGGCACCGCTGCAGGGCACCTCGCGCAAGAGCCTGCGCCTGCTCGGTAGCGTGGGCGAGCCGATCAACCCTGAAGCCTGGGAGTGGTATTTCGAAGAGGTCGGACAAAAGCGTTGCCCCATCGTCGACACCTGGTGGCAGACCGAAACCGGCGGTATCATGCTCACGCCGCTGCCGGGGGCGCAAAGGCTCAAGCCCGGCTGCGCCACCCAGCCGATGTTCGGCGTGCAACCGGCGCTGCTGGACGAAAAAGGCCAGCTGATCGAAGGCCCAGGCGCCGGCCTGCTGGTGATCAAGGCCAGCTGGCCCGGGCAGATCCGTAGCGTCTACGGCGACCACCAGCGCATGGTCGACACCTACTTCAAACCCATGCCTGGCTACTACTTCACCGGTGACGGCGCCCGCCGCGATGCCGACGGCGACTACTGGATCACCGGGCGCATCGATGATGTGATCAACGTCTCCGGCCACCGAATCGGCACCGCCGAGGTGGAAAGCGCGCTGGTGCTGCACGACAGCGTCGCCGAGGCGGCCGTGGTCGGCTACCCGCACGACCTCAAGGGCCAGGGCGTGTATGCCTTCGTTACCCCCATGAACGGCATCACGCCGGACGACACACTCAAGGCCGAGTTGCTGGCGCTGGTCAGCAAAGAGATCGGCAGCTTCGCCAAGCCAGAGTTGATTCAGTGGGCGCCGGCCTTGCCCAAGACCCGCTCGGGCAAGATCATGCGGCGTATACTGCGCAAGATCGCCTGCAACGAACTGGACAACCTCGGCGACACGTCGACCCTGGCCGACCCGAGCGTGGTTCAGGGCCTGATCGACAAACGCCTCAATCAATAGTGGGCGGCCACGTTCCATGGCCGCCCTGAAACACAGGACGCCATGGAAGCCCTACGCCGACGCATCGAAACCCAGGTCATGAGCCTCACCGGGCTGGCTCTCGGCCAGCTCGACCTCGAATCCCCCAAGGGCGACCCCGGCTTGTTTGGCCCGCACAGTATCAGCTGGCGGGTACATGGCGACTTCCCGAGCATGTTGGTAGGCGGCATCAGCGCCCTGATGCTACAGCTGCTGCACCCGCTGGCCCTGGCCGGGGTGTGGGACCACTCCAACTTCCGCGAAGACCTGCTCGGGCGCCTGCGTCGTACCAGTCAGTTCATCTCCGGCACCACATTCGGTTCCACCCGTGACGCGGAATGGTTGATCGACAAGGTGCGCACCATCCACCTGCAGGTAACCGGTACAGCACCAGACGGCCGCCCCTATGCGGCCAGCGACCCGGACCTGCTGACCTGGGTGCATGTGGCCGAAGTCAGCAGTTTTCTCGCTGCCCATTTGCGCTACCGCGATCCTCAACTCTCACGTGCCGATCAGGACGCCTATTACGCCGAGATCGCCCTGATCGCCGAACGCCTCGGTGCCCGTGGAGTGCCACGCTCATGCCAGCAGGTCGAGGATTATCTGCTGCAGATGCGCCCGCACCTGCAATGCAGCCCGCAGAGTCTGGAAGTGGTCAGGATCCTGCTTGAAGCCCCTGCCCCGAGCCGCCTTGCCGAGCCGGTCGGCAAGCTGATGCTGCATGCCGGCATCGACCTGCTGCCGGATTGGGCCCAGGCCATGCTCGGCCTACAGCAAGGGCCGCTGCAACGGCGCATGATCCGCCTTGGCCTGCGCCGCACGGCACCGATCCTGCGCTGGGCCATGCGTGACGGTTCGGCGCATCGGGCCAAGCGACGCATGGGCATCGAGTGACGGGAAATGGTCGCCTCAGCGGAACCGATTTAACGTGCCATACTCCAAGCACTCCTGCTTAGACAGACGAAGCGACACATGTACAAAGGATTGACTCGCGCCCTCGGCGCCCTGTTGGCTCTCGTGGCCCTCTACAGCCTGCTCGGTTTCCTCATTCTCCCTGGTGTCGCCTTGCGTATCGCCAACCAGCAGCTGGCGCAATACGCCACCGTGCCGGCGCACCTTCAACGCATCGAGCTCAATCCCTTCAGCCTCGAGCTGACAGTGTGGGGCCTGCAACTCGGCGAGCCCGGCAAGGAGCAGGTCGGCTTCGAACGCCTGTACGCCAACCTGGCGCTCGACAGCCTGTGGAAACGTGCACTGCATCTGCAGGCGATCGAGCTCGACAAGCCACGCAACGAGGTGCTGTTCGCCAAGGACGGCACGCTCAACCTGACCCAACTTTTCAAGTTGCCCGCCAGCGAACCCAAGCCGGACCAGCCGCCAAGCGACCCGTTCCCACTGCGTATCGACAGTATCAAGCTGAGCGGCGGCTACTTGCATTTTCAGGATCAGCGCCCGAGCGAGCCGATCGAGTTCGTCTACGACGACATGAACCTGGAGCTGAAGAACCTCAGCACCCTGCCGGACGACAACGCCGACATGACCCTGGTGGCGCTTGGCCCCAACGGTGGGCGGGTCGACTGGAACGGTACCCTCAGCCTGGCGCCGATTGCCTCGGAAGGCACACTGAAGGTCACCGATGGCAAGATGAAGCTGTTCTGGCCCTATGTGCGTGATGCAGTGCCTCTTGTGCTCGAGGACGGCGTATTCAGCCTGGACACCCACTACAAGCTCAACCTGTCCAAGGAAACCGAGCTGTTGCTGGACAACACCGCGCTCAAGATCGCGCCGTTCGCCATCAAGGCCCCGGATGGCCGGCCGTTGGCACGCCTGGCCAGCCTGGAAGTGAGCGAGACATCCATCGACCTGGCCAAGCAGCTGGTCACCGTCGGCAAGGTGCGCAGCGAAAAACTGGAAACCTGGGCAGCCCTGGAAAAGGACGGTCAACTCGACTGGCAGCAGCTGTTCGCCAGCCAGCCGGCCAAGGCCACGCCGAAAGAAAAGGCCGAGCCAGCTGCTGCCGAACCCACCGCAGAAGAAAAAGCTGCGAAAACGCCGAGCAAACCCTGGCAGGTACTGCTCAAGGACGTGCAACTGCGCAACTATCAGGTCCACCTTGCCGACCGCAGCCAGAAGGAGCCGGTGGCACTGGATGTTGGCCCGTTGAACCTCGACATGCAGGGTTTCGACAGCCTCAACCAGTCGCCTTTCACGCTCAAGCTCGACACTGGCATTGGCAAGCAAGGCAAGCTGCAGGCGGCCGGCGAAGTGAACCTGGCACCCGTCACGGCCAAGCTCGATGTCAGCACCCGTGATATCGACCTGCGTGTCGCCCAGGCCTACATCAGCCCGTTCATTCGCCTCGAACTGCGCAGTGGCATGCTCGCCAGCGACCTCAAGGTCGACCTCAAGAGTACCGAGCCACTGGCCTTCAGCGTCGCCGGCAAGGCACAGGTCAACCAGCTGCACACCCTGGACACCATCAAGGGCCGAGACTTCGTCAAATGGCAGCAAGTCAACGTCGATGGCCTGTCGTATGTGCACGGTGATGCCCTGTCGATCGACAAGGTGACCCTGCTGCAGCCCTACGCGCGCTTCATCATCAACGAAGACCGCACCACCAGTGTCGACGACCTGCTCATCCCGCAACCGGCCGGCGCCCCGGCCCGCGGCCCCGCCAAGCCAGCCAGCGCCGCGACCAGCAAACCTTTGGGCATCCACATCGGCCAGATCGACATCAATGATGGCTCGGCCAACTTCGCCGACCTGACCCTGACACCGAACTTCGCCACCGCCATCCAGCAGCTCAATGGCCAGATCGGCACCATCGACAACCGCAAGCCGGCACCGGCCAAGGTCGACGTCAAAGGCAAGGTCGACCGATATGCCCCGGTCACCATCAAGGGCGCACTCAACCCGTTCAACCCGCTGGCCAGCCTGGATATCGCCACCAGCTTCAAGCGCGTCGAACTGACCACCCTGACGCCCTACTCCGGCAAGTTCGCCGGCTTCCGCATCCGCAAGGGGCGGTTGAACCTCGACCTGCATTATCTGATCACCAACGGCCAGCTCAAGGCCGAAAACAAGGTGGTGGTCGAGCAGCTGCAGCTGGGGGAAAAGGTCGATAGCCCCGATGCAGTGGATCTGCCGATCCGCTTGGCTATCGCCCTGCTCAAAGACACCGAAGGCCGGATCTCCATCGAACTGCCGGTTTCGGGTGACCTGAACAATCCCCAGTTCAGCGTCATGCCAATCGTCTGGCAGACCTTGCGCAACCTGGTGCTGCGCGCGGCCCAGGCGCCGTTCAAGTTCATTGGCGGGCTGATTGCCGGGGGTGGCTCGGAAGACCTCGGCACCGTGGCCTTCGCCCCAGGCTCCAGCGAGCTCACTGGCGATGCACAATCGGCCCTGGACAAGCTGGCATCAGCACTGAAGGAGCGCCCGGAATTGCGCCTGGAAATCGAAGGCACCAGCGCCCAGAGCAGCGACGGCCCATTGATTGCCCAGCAGCGTCTGGAGCGCGAATACCAGGCGACCTGGTACAAGATTCTGCAACGCCGTGGCGACAAGGTACCGGCCAATGCCTCGATGCTGCTGGTCGATGACAGCGACAAACCGGCGATGCTCGAAGGCATCTACCGCACCCGCCTGAAGCAGCAGCCGCCGGCCGAATGGGAGCAGTTGAGCCGTGACGAGCGCACCGCCAAGCTGCGCGAGGCAGTGATCAAGTCCTGGGCTGAAAGCACTGCATTGCTGCGTACTCTTGGCCAGGAGCGGGCCAGCAGCATCAAGGATTACCTGGTCGACAAGGGCAAGCTCGAGGATGACCGGGTGTACTTCATCGATACCAACCTGGGGCAGGCCGAGAGTGATGGGCGAGTGATTACGCCGATGCATCTGGATGCCGAATAGTCAAAAGCCCGTACGCGTTCCTGTAGGAGCCGCCTTGTGTCGCGAAAGGGCCGCACAGCGGCCCCTGGTATTCAATGTTGGTGCAGAGATCGCGGGGCCGCGTTGCGGCCCTTTCGCGACACAAGGCCGCTCCTACACCAGCCGCTGCCCTGACACTGATGGGTGATACAGCGGCTGCACCTTGTTCCCCGCCGGGTCCAGCAGGTGGAAGCTGCGCGCACCGTCACCATGGTTGAACGGCCGGTCGAGCAAGGTCACCCCGCGCGCCTTGAAGTACTGGTACCAGGCCTCCAACTCCTCAACGCTGTCCACGATGAATCCGTAGTGATCCAGGGTCTGCAGCCCATTGGCCGCCCCTGCCCCACGCCCCAGCGACAGGTTGTCGTTACCGCAGGTCAGGTAAACCAGGTCTTCGTTGGCCCGGTTCAGCACCTCCATGCCCATGACATCGACATAGAAGCGCTCGCACTCCTCCAGGTTGGGCACCAGCAGGGCGATGTGGCGCAGACCATTCAGGCGACCGGGACGAGCAGGTAATTCGGACATTGGCGGAACTCCATTTTTGTATACAATTCATAATAGAATTTAAAACAAAAGGACCGCCCTGTGTATAGCCTGTTTATCAAGACCCGCGTCAAACCCGGCTGCGCCGACGACTTTCTCACCGCCATCAAGGTCAATGCCGCTGCCTCCGTCGCCACCGAGCCAGGCTGCGTGGTGTTCGACGTCTCCCAGGACCGGATCGACTCGGAGGTCATCTACCTGTACGAGATCTACCGTGACGATGATGCGTACGAAGCGCACACCCAGACTGCCCATTTTCGCGACAGCCGCCCGCTGGTCGAACCGCTGATCGTCGAACAGGAATGCTTCGAGAGCGATGTGATCGCCCGCAATCCGCTTGACTGAGCGGTAAATGAAAAGCCCCGGCACAGGCCGGGGCTCTTGGTTGAAAGGGGCCAAGTCCGTTTGGCCGACGGGACAATCCTTATTCGGCTTTCAGGCCGTCAGACATCACGCTTTTGACGCCTTTGATGTTCTTGGTGATGCGCACGGCTTCAGCTTTCTGCGACTCAGTCACTTTTACGTCCGAAGACAGCGATACCACGCCTTGGCTGGTTTCTACTTTGATATCGCTACCCGGCACGCCTTTCTCGGTCATCAGGTCAGCTTTGACTTTGGTGGTGATCCAGGTGTCAGAGCCTTCCTGTTTGGCGTTGTCCACGGTATTGGCAGCCAGCATGACTGGAGCCTGAGCTGACTCGGCAGCAAAGGCACCATTGGCCATGGTCAGGGTCAGGGCGGTAGCAGTAGCGGCAGCAATGGCGAACTTCTTCATTTGGGTCACTCCTGTTTTTCGAAAGGTCTGCGCCGTAAGTCCTGGCGGCAGGTACATGAGTAGTTGCATGTGCTGTGCCAGTTTTTTCGCTTCGCTTGTTTCCTTGAAAATCAACAAGTTATGGAAGTTTAACGGCGATGCCTGTCGTGCATTTTGCAATCAGGACGAAAAACCTGCATGCAAGATGCAAGTCCGCAAAAGGTTCCCAACTGCCACAAAAAAAGGGCCCCGAAGGGCCCTTTTCCTGTTACGCGTCAGTCGCTTAGACGCCCGAGGCCTTGGCCGCAGCAACGTCCTTGATCGACAGCTTGATACGGCCGCGGTTGTCCACGTCCAGTACCAGCACTTCGACTTCCTGACCTTCTTTCAGCACGTCGGTCACTTTCTCTACGCGAGCGTCGCTCAGCATCGAGATGTGCACCAGGCCGTCCTTGCCAGGCAGGATGTTGACGAAGGCGCCGAAGTCGACGATGCGCTCGACCTTGCCGACGTAAATCTTGCCGATCTCGGCTTCGGCGGTGATGCCCAGGATGCGCTGCTTGGCAGCGTCTGCAGCTTCCTTGGTTTCGCCGAAGATCTTGATCGAGCCGTCGTCTTCGATATCGATCGAAGCTTTGGTCTCTTCGCAGATGGCGCGAATGGTGGCGCCGCCTTTACCGATGACGTCACGGATCTTGTCGGTGTCGATCTTCATCGCGATCATGGTCGGGGCGTTGGCCGACAGCTCGGTACGCGATTCGCCAATGATCTGGTTCATCTGGCCGAGGATGTTCAGGCGCGCTTCCAGGGCCTGGCCCAGGGCGATTTCCATGATCTCTTCGGTGATGCCGTTGATCTTGATGTCCATCTGCAGTGCGGTAACGCCTTTGGCGGTACCCGCAACCTTGAAGTCCATGTCGCCGAGGTGGTCTTCGTCACCGAGTATGTCCGTCAGGACTGCGAACTTCTCGCCTTCCTTGACCAAGCCCATGGCGATACCGGCAACTGGAGCCTTCATCGGTACACCAGCGTCCATCAGTGCCAGGGAAGCACCGCAGACCGAAGCCATGGAGCTGGAACCGTTGGATTCGGTGATTTCCGAAACCACGCGGATGGTGTACGGGAACACGTCAGCGGCTGGCAGCATGGCCTGAACCGAACGACGGGCCAGACGGCCGTGGCCGATTTCGCGGCGGCCGGCACCACCCATGCGACCACACTCGCCCACCGAGAACGGCGGGAAGTTGTAGTGCAGCATGAACGGATCTTTCTTCTCGCCTTCGAGGGTGTCCAACAGCTGGGCGTCGCGCGCAGTACCCAGGGTCGCAACGACCAGGGCCTGGGTTTCGCCACGGGTGAACAGCGCCGACCCGTGGGTCTTCGGCAGCACACCGACTTCGATGTTCAGCGGACGTACGGTTTTGGTGTCGCGGCCGTCGATACGTGGCTTGCCGTTGACGATGTTCTCGCGAACGGTGCGGTATTCGATTTCGCCGAAGATATCTTTGACTTCGCCAGCCGAAGGCTGACCTTCTTCACCGGAGAACTTGGCAACCGCCTGGTCGCGCAGCTCGGCCAGGCGCGCGTAGCGGTCGGCCTTGACGGTGATGGTGTAGCCCTGCGAAACGGCTTCGCCGAATTCAGCGCGGATGGCGTTGAACAGTTCGGTGTTGGCAACGGCCGGTTTCCAGTCCCAGGTCGGCTTGGCAGCTTCTGCAGCCAGCTCTTTGACTGCCTGGATAACAGCCTGGAACTCGTCGTGGGCGAACAGTACGGCGCCCAGCATCTGGTCTTCGGTCAGCTCTTGAGCTTCCGATTCAACCATCAGCACGGCATCGGAAGTACCGGCAACAACCATGTCCAGGCTCGAGGCAGCCAGTTGCTCGTAGGTCGGGTTAAGCAGGTAGCCGGTGCTTTCGTGGAAGGCAACGCGGGCAGCGCCGATCGGGCCTTCGAACGGAATACCGGAGATCGCCAGGGCAGCCGAGGTACCGATCATCGCAGCGATGTCCGGATCGGTCTTCTTGCTGGTGGAAACCACGGTGCAGACAACCTGCACTTCGTTCATGAAACCTTCTGGGAACAGCGGGCGGATCGGACGGTCGATCAGGCGCGAGGTCAGCGTCTCTTTCTCGGAAGGACGGCCTTCACGCTTGAAGAAGCCACCCGGGATCTTGCCGGCGGCGTAGGTCTTTTCCTGGTAGTGGACCGACAGCGGGAAGAAACCCTTGCCTGGATCGGCCTGCTTGGCACCGACTACGGTTACCAGCACGGTGACGTCGTTGTCGACGGTCACCAGCACGGCGCCGGTTGCCTGACGGGCGATACGGCCCGTTTCGAGAGTAACGGTCGATTGACCGAACTGGAATTTCTTGATTACCGGGTTCACGGTTTCCTACCTTTTTCAGTGGCTCTGGGGGAACTGGTTTCTTGCGAATTCTTGGGCAGAACGGGGAATCGGCCCCATTGACCGTCCAGATACAACACGAGGTTGGGAGCCTGGTTGCTGCGCGGTAAACCGCTCAGCAAAACCAGGCTGCCAACCTCGGAGATACGCGCGGCGTGTCCGACGGCGATGCTGCAAAGCAGCATAGCCGAAGCCTGCGACACGCCATGCACACCACTGACCAGGCCGCTATTAGCGACGCAGGCCCAGGCGACCGATCAGGGCGCTGTAACGGGTGGTGTCTTTGCCCTTCAGGTAGTCCAGCAGCTTACGACGCTGGTTAACCATACGGATCAGACCACGACGGGAGTGGTGGTCTTTATCGTTGGCCTTGAAGTGGCCTTGCAGCTTGTTGATGTTGGCGGTCAGCAGAGCAACCTGCACTTCCGGGCTACCGGTATCGCCGGCGGCTTGCTGGTATTCGGCAACGATCTGAGCTTTTTCTTCAACGCTGAGGGCCATGAGGCTTCTCCAAATTAAACGGATCCCGCAAACGGGGTCCAATAGGCCAGGGACAAAACCCTGTATTAATAAAATGAGCTGTGACCGTGCCTACTGACAGCCACCCTCGGTCCGCCGGTTTCAGCCAAAGCCTCGGCCGGTGGTTTCGGTCATTCCGACCGAATCAGTCGACGCGGCGCAATGCGCCCGTCTTCGCTCACTTCACCGATACCGATGAAGCGGCCATTGTGATCCTGTACGCGGACCATGCCGAATTGTGGTGCATCCGGCGCACGCACTGCCTGGCCATGCAGCCAGTAGAAAGCGCTGTGCTCGGACAGGCACACCAGTGGCCAATCCTGCAGCCCGCTGTCGGACGGCATCAGGAAGCGATCCAGCGCTTCGTTGCCACCTTCGGCATGGACCTGCTCGAGTTCCTCGAGGGTTACCGTCTGGGCCAGGGCGAAAGGCCCGGCCTGGGTCCGGCGCAACTCGGCGACATAGGCACCACAGCCCAGGGCCTCGCCGATATCCTCCACCAGGGTACGAATATAGGTGCCTTTGCTGCAGCCAACCGACAACCGCGCACGGGTGCCTTCGCACTCGAGCAATTCCAAGCGGCCAATGGTAACAGAACGCGCCTCGCGCTCCACTACCTCTCCTGCACGCGCCAGTTTGTAAAGCGGCTGGCCATCGCGCTTGAGCGCCGAGTACATCGGCGGTACTTGAAGGATTTCACCGCGAAAACGCGGAATCACCGCTTCGAGATCGGCGCGACCAACGGTTACCTCGCGGGTCTGCAGGACTTCGCCTTCAGCGTCCGCGGTGCTGGTAGTCTGCCCCATCTGCATGACCGTTTCGTAGCCCTTGTCGGAATCGAGCAGGTACTGCGAAAACTTGGTCGCCTCACCGAAGCACAGCGGCAGCACGCCGGTGGCCAGCGGGTCGAGGCTGCCGGTGTGGCCGGCCTTCTCGGCATTGAGCAGCCAGCGCACCTTCTGCAGTGCAGCGTTGGAGGTGAAGCCCAGCGGCTTGTCGAGCAGGATGATGCCGCTGACGTTGCGGCGGATACGTTTGACCTGGGCCACCGCTTACTCCTTGGCGTCCGGCTCGTCGGCATCCTTGTGCAGGCGGTCTTCGGCCACTGCACGTTCGATCAGCGCCGACAGGTGGACACCGCGGCTGACACTTTCATCGAAGTGGAAGTGCAACTGCGGCACACTGCGCAGCTGCATTGAGCGGCCCAGGTGAAGGCGCAGGAAGCTTGCGGCGCTGTTCAGGGCCTTGAGCGACTGCTGCACGGCGTCTGGCGTCTCTTCGCCCATGACGGTGATGAAGACCTTGGCGTGGCCCAGGTCGCGACTGACATCCACGGCAGTGATGGTCACCAGACCGACGCGTGGATCCTTGACTTCACGGCGGATCAGCTCGGCCAGCTCGCGCTGCATCTGATCACCGATACGTTGGGTACGGCTGTATTCTTTGGCCATTCTTGCTACCTGTAACTTAAAGCGGCAAACGCCCGGTGAGGCTGAAGCCTGACCGGGCGCTACCTACTGAGGCGCTGCCCACCGCCCTGCGGCGGGGGCTGGCGCCCTGCTCACCCTTAAAGGGTACGAGCAACCTGGACTTTCTCGAAGACTTCGATCTTGTCGCCGACCTTGACGTCGTTGTAGCTCTTGACGCCAATACCGCACTCCATGCCCGAACGCACTTCGGAAGCGTCGTCCTTGAAGCGACGCAGCGATTCCAGCTCGCCTTCGAAGATCACAACGTCGTCGCGCAGTACGCGGATCGGACGGTTGCGGTAAACGGTACCTTCGATGACCATACAGCCAGCGATGGCGCCGAACTTCGGCGAACGGAATACGTCACGGACTTCTGCAACGCCCAGGATGTTCTCGCGAACATCGCTGCCGAGCATACCGGTCAGGGCCTTCTTGACGTCTTCGATGATGTCGTAGATCACGTTGTAGTAACGCATATCCAGACCTTCCTGCTCGACGATCTTGCGCGCGCCGGCATCGGCACGCACGTTGAAGCCGAACAGTACTGCATTCGAAGCCAGTGCCAGGTTGGCGTCGCTTTCGGTGATACCACCGACGCCGCCACCAATGACACGTACCTGAACTTCGTCGTTGCCCAGACCGCCCAGCGAGCCCTGCAGTGCTTCCAGGGAACCGCGCACGTCGGTCTTGAGGACGATGTTGAGGGTCTTCTTCTCTTCCTGACCCATGGTCTCGAAGATGTTTTCCAGCTTGCCGGCGTGAGCACGGGCCAGCTTGACCTCGCGGTACTTGCCTTGACGGAACAGGGCAACTTCGCGGGCCTTCTTCTCGTCGGCAACCACGGACAGCTCGTCACCAGCTTCCGGGGTACCGTCCAGGCCGAGAATCTCGACCGGGATCGACGGGCCGGCTTCCTTCACAGGCTTGCCGTTCTCATCGAGCATGGCACGCACGCGGCCATAGTTGGAGCCGCACAGGACCATGTCGCCCTGACGCAGGGTACCGTCCTGAACCAGGATGGTCGCCACCGGGCCACGGCCCTTGTCCAGGCGCGATTCGACCACGACGCCACGACCTGGAGCGGTCGGGGTGGCGGTCAGCTCGAGGATCTCGGCCTGCAGCAGGACGGCTTCGAGCAGTTCGTCGACACCGGTACCCATCTTCGCCGAAACCTTGACGAATGGCGTGTCACCACCCCAGTCCTCGGAGGTCACGCCTTCGACGGCCAGTTCGTTGCGGATGCGATCGAGGTCGGCACCCGGCTTGTCGATCTTGTTCACTGCAACCACCAGCGGAACGCCAGCTGCCTTGGCATGCTGAACGGCTTCGCGGGTTTGCGGCATCACACCGTCGTCCGCCGCCACCACCAGGATGACGATGTCGGTTGCCTTGGCACCACGAGCACGCATCTGAGTAAACGCAGCGTGGCCCGGGGTATCGAGGAAGGTGACCATGCCGCGGTCGGTTTCCACGTGGTAGGCACCGATGTGCTGGGTAATACCACCGGCTTCGCCAGCAGCAACCTTGGCACGACGGATGTAGTCGAGCAGCGAGGTCTTACCATGGTCAACGTGACCCATGACGGTAACGACCGGCGCACGCGACTCGGTCTGACCTTCGAACTTCAGCGATTCGGCCAGGGAATCTTCCAGGGCGGTATCGCTGACCAGGGTGACCTTGTGGCCCAGCTCTTCTGCGATCAGCTGAGCGGTTTCCTGGTCGAGCACCTGGTTGATGGTAACCGGGGTACCCATCTTGAACATGAACTTGACCACTTCGGCGCCCTTGACGGACATCTGGTTGGCAAGCTCCGAGACGGTGATGGTCTCGCCGATGGTCACGTCACGAATGACGGGGCCAGTCGGGTTCTGGAAGCCGTGCTGGTTACGCTTCTTCAGCTTGCTCTTGCCACCACGGCCACGACGAGCGCCATCGCTCTCTTCGTCGGTGGTACGCGGAGCGGCACGAGGCGTCGGAGCCTTTTCCTTCTCCTTGACCTTGACCTTGATCGACACACGCGGCGCTTCGCCACGACGCTCGCCACCACGACGGTCTTCGTCACGGGTGCGGCCTTCGTTGCGACGGGCTTCGTCCTTCTTGCGCTCGGCAGCACGCGCTGCGGCGTCTTCGGACGCTGGTACGTCGGCGACTACCGGGGCCGGAGCGGCGGCAGGCGCCGGCTCGGCCTTGGCGGCAGGTGCCGGGGCTGGCGCAGCGGCAACGGCGTCGGCCGCCTGACGGCGAGCCTGCTCTTCGTTGCGCTGGCGAACTTCGGCCTCGACCTTGTCGCGTGCGGCATTTTCAGCCGCGCGGCGCTCATCCAGCTCACGCTTCTGCTCAGCCTGGACTTCTTCCGGGCTGCGCTGAACGAAAACTTTCTTCTTGCGTACTTCTACGCTGATGCTCTTGCTACCGGCGACACGCAGGGTGCTGGTGGTCTTGCGCTGCAAGGTAATCTTGCGCGGCTCTTCCGCCTTGCTCTTGTGGCTGCTCTTCAAATGGGTCAGCAGAGTCTGCTTCTCATTGTCGGTCACTACCTGACCGGCGTCGGTGTGCGGCAGACCTGCCTCACGCATCTGCTGCAGCAGGCGCTCTACCGGTGCCTCGACCTCTTGGGCCAGTTCTTTCACCGTGACTTGCGTCATGCACTTCTCTCCTCAGGCCGCGCCTAATTACTCGAACCAGTGGGCTCGGGCGGCCATGATCAACTTGCCGGCACGCTCTTCGTCGATGCCGTCGATGTCGAGCAGGTCGTCAATCGACTGCTCGGCCAGGTCTTCGCGGTTAACCACGCCGCGCACCGCCAGTTCCGCTGCCAGGTCCTTGTCCATGCCCTCAAGGGAGAGCAGGTCGTCGGACGGATGGGCGTCTGCCAGTTTTTCTTCGGTAGCGATGGCCTTGGTCAACAAACGGTCCTTGGCACGAGCGCGCAGCTCATTGACGATATCTTCGTCAAAGCCATCGATGTTGAGCATTTCTTCCAACGGTACGTAGGCAATTTCTTCGAGGCTGGTGAAGCCTTCGTCGACCAGCACTTGGGCCAGCTCCTCGTCGACTTCCAGCTCTTCGATGAAATTGCGCAGGATGTCGCCGGTTTCAGCCTGCTGCTTGGCCTGGATGTCCTTCTCGGTCATCACGTTCAGGGTCCAGCCGGTCAGCTGACTGGCCAGGCGAACGTTCTGACCACCACGGCCAATGGCTTGCGCCAGGTTGTCTTCGGCAACGGCAATGTCCATTGCATGGGCATCTTCATCAACGATGATCGCCGCGACTTCAGCCGGCGACATGGCGTTGATGACGAATTGCGCCGGGTTCTCGTCCCACAGGACGATATCCACACGCTCACCACCCAGCTCGCCGGATACGGCCTGGACGCGCGAACCGCGCATGCCGATGCAAGCACCTTGCGGGTCGATGCGCTTGTCCTTGGAGCGGACGGCGATCTTGGCACGCGATCCCGGATCACGGGAAGCAGCCATGACTTCGATGAGGCCTTCGGCGATTTCCGGCACTTCGATGCGGAACAGTTCGATCAGCATCTGCGGCGCAGTGCGCGACAGGATCAGCTGAGGACCGCGGTTCTCGGTGCGGATTTCCTTGAGCAGCGCACGCAGGCGCACGCCAACACGGAAAGTCTCACGTGGAATGATGTCTTCGCGGGCCAGCAGGGCCTCGGCGTTGTTACCCAGGTCAACGATGACGTTGTCGCGGGTGACCTTCTTGACGGTGCCGGAGATGATCTCGTTGACCCGCTCGCGGTAGGCGTCGACCACCTGGGCGCGCTCGGCTTCACGGACCTTCTGCACGATGACCTGCTTGGCGGTCTGCGCGGCGATACGGCCGAATTCGATGGACTCGATCTTTTCTTCGATCACGTCACCGACTTTAGCTTCCGGGTGAGTGTCCTTGATCTTGTCCAGCCAGGTTTCGATCGCCGGGTCGTCCAGGTCGTTCTCGTCGACCACGGTCCAGCGACGGAAAGTCTCGTAGCTACCGGTGTGGCGGTTGATTTCCACACGCAGATCGACTTCGTCCTCAAAACGTTTTTTGGTTGCAGTAGCCAGGGCCACTTCCAGCGCTTCGAAAATGACGCCGGGCGGTACACCTTTTTCGTTGGATACCGATTCAACAACCAGCAGTACTTCTTTGCTCATCGTACGCCTCGCCTTGCGCAAGCCATTGGGCCCGGATAGTCCGCCGGGCCCGGCACGTCTCAGTCAAAACTGGGAATAATATTGGCCTTGTCGATCGAGTCGATCGGCAGCAGGAACTCCTGGTTGTCCACCTGGACCACCACGTCCTGATCCTCCACACCGCGGAGAAGGCCCTGGAAGTTACGACGACCCTCGAAGGGTGAACGCAGCTTGATCTTCACTTGTTCGCCGGCATGCGAGGCAAACTGTTCCAGAGTGAACAGTGGGCGATCCATGCCTGGAGAGGAGACCTCAAGGGTATATTCGCTGCTGATCGGATCTTCCACATCGAGGATCGCGCTGGCCTGACGGCTGACCGCTTCGCAGTCGTCCACCAGGATGCCGTCTTCCTTGTCGATATAGATGCGCAGTACCGAATGCTTACCCTGGGATACGAATTCGATCCCCCAGCACTGATAGCCCAGACCCTCGACCACCGGGGCCAACAAGGCCTGCAACTGTTCTAGCTTGCTCGACACCTGAACCCCCTCGTGCATGCTGTGCAAATAAAAAATGGGCGAAGCGCCCATCCCTGAAAGCGCCGTAGGACAACGACGCCGTAAATTTTGTTCGGCTAGCAAAAAGCCCCTGAAAAGGGGCTCCGCTGAAGCTGGTTGCGGGGGCTGGATTTGAACCAACGACCTTCGGGTTATGAGCCCGACGAGCTACCAAGCTGCTCCACCCCGCGACAAAGCTGGGGCGAAAGTATAAGACTTAACCTGCTTATGGGTCAAACCCAAACCTTCACCTGCAAGAAAGCCCGCTAAAGCGGGCTCTCAAGCTTCAATTGGTACCGAGAAGGGGACTCGAACCCCTACACCCTATGGGCACAACCACCTCAAGGTTGCGTGTCTACCAATTCCACCACCTCGGCAATACTACATTTGAAACCCGTTACTTCTGCTCTTCGGCTGGAGGAGGAACATCACCTTTAGGGGTGGTGTCGCTCTTCTGTTCCTGGAGCACCGGTACATCATCATTAACTGCCGGTTTCTGCGGCTCTTTCACTTCTAGCACCGCTGGATCTGGAAGACCTGCTTGGCTAAGCTGGTGAGCTTGTTGCTTCGCGAAGTATCCTAACCCAAGTGCTGTCAAAAAGAAAGTGGCAGCGAGTATAGCAGTCAATTTACTCAGGAAGGTAGCAGAACCTTGGCTTCCGAACACAGTGTTTGAGGCACCTGCGCCGAAAGATGCACCTGCTTCCGCACCTTTACCCTGTTGCAACAGAACCAGCACTACAAGCGACAGCGCTGCCAACAGATGAAAAACAACGATAACTGTTTCCAGCATTTGTTCAGTTTCCTGCGGCGCGACAAATTGCACCGAATTCGTCTGCGTTCAGGGACGCTCCACCAATGAGCCCCCCATCGATATCCGGCATGCCGAACAGTTCGGCCGCATTGGCCGCCTTCACGCTGCCGCCGTAGAGAAGCTGCACGTTTGCGGCAACTTCGGCGTCTTCGGCCGCCAACTGAGCACGGATGGCTGCATGCACATCCTGAGCTTGCTGAGGCGAAGCCGTCAAACCTGTGCCAATGGCCCAAACCGGCTCATAGGCGATTACTGCATTGGCGAAAGCCTTAACACCGAACGCGTCGATGATACTGCTTAGTTGACCCCCGACAACTTCAAGGGTCTTGCCTGCCTCACGCTCTTCTAGAGTTTCCCCTACACAGAGCACCGGCATTAAACCACTAAGTTGAGCGGCTGCAAACTTCTCTTTCAGCACTTCTTCACTTTCGCCGATAATCTGGCGACGTTCGGAGTGGCCAATCAAGACCAACTTGCAACCTGCTTCAACCAACTGACTCGGTGCAACTTCACCGGTCAGCGCGCCCTGCTCGGGCTTTACCGCAGAATTCTGTGCTCCGACAGTGATTCCCTTGCCCTGCAGCCCATCAACAACCTGATTGATGAACAACGCCGGTGGGAATACCGCGACTTCGACACCGCTTGGCACGGACATATTGCCCAGGCCCAGGATCAGCTCAGCGACGCTGGCGCGGGTACCGTGCATCTTCCAGTTACCAGCTACCATGGGGCGACGCATGCTTTACCTCGTCGGTCAAAGTGGGCGCAGATCTTACCCAACCCGATCTGCGCTGGCAAGCCTCTTTCAGGCACAAACTTCTGCGACCAGCTTGGCCAGGGCTTCGGCATGGCCACGCACCTGGTTTTCGTCGTCGCCTTCGACCATCACCCGCACCAAAGGCTCGGTGCCGGACTTGCGCAGCAGCACACGCCCGCGCCCGGCCATGGCCTCGGTGGCCTTGGCACTGGCTTCCTTGACGGCGGGATGTTCCAGCGGGTCGACCTTGCTCGCGCCAAAACGCACGTTGATCAGGACCTGCGGGCATTTACGCAGGGCCTGACGCGCATGCGCCAGGGTTTCGTCACGGCGCTTGAGCGCCAGCAGCACCTGCAGGGCAGCGATGATCGCGTCACCGGTAGTGGTGTGGTTACAGCACACCACGTGCCCGGAATTCTCGCCCCCGAGCAGCCAATCGCGCTCAAGTAGTTCTGCCATCACGTAGCGATCGCCGACCTTGGCCCGCACGAACGGAATATCCAGCTCCTTGAGCGCAAGTTCCAGGCCCAGGTTGCTCATTAGCGTACCGACCACGCCACCTTGCAGCTTGCCACGCTCCTGAAGGTCGCGCGCAATGATGAACAGCAGTTCATCGCCATCGACGATGGCCCCGGTGTGGTCGACCATCAATACCCGGTCACCATCGCCGTCGAAGGCAATGCCCAGGTCGGCATGGCCCACCAGCACAGCGGCCTGCAGCGACTCGATGTGAGTGGAACCGCACCCTTCGTTGATGTTCAGGCCATCAGGCTGCGCATGCAGTACGGTGACATCGGCACCCAGCTCACGGAACACGCTCGGGGCGACCTTGTAGGTGGCGCCGTGGGCGCAATCGATCACCAGCTTCAGGCCTTCGAAGCTCGTACTGGTCGGTACGCTGCTTTTGCAGAACTCGATGTAGCGGCCAGCGGCGTCGTTGATCCGGGAAACCTTGCCCAGTTTGCCCGACTCGACCACGGTCATCGGCTGATCGAGCAACTCTTCGATCATCAGTTCGACTTCGTCAGGCAGCTTGGTGCCCTGGCCGGAGAAGAACTTGATGCCGTTGTCGTCATGCGGGTTGTGCGAGGCACTGATGACGATACCAGCCTCGGCATGGAAGGTGCGGGTCAGGTAAGCGATGGCGGGTGTCGGCATCGGCCCGAGCAGCATCACGTCGGCACCCGCTGCAGACAAACCGGCTTCGAGCGCGGACTCGAACATGTAACCGGAAATACGCGTGTCCTTGCCCACCAGCACACGGCAATTGCCTTGCTTGCGGAAGGCCATGCCAGCCGCCCAGCCCAGCTTCAGCATGAAGTCCGGCGTGATCGGGTATTCGCCGACGCGGCCACGGATGCCATCGGTACCAAAATATTTTCTGCTCATAAGGACTCCAACATTCTTATTCGGCGTTCTGTACCGCGGCAATCATGCGCACCACATCGACGGTCTCGGCCACATCATGGACGCGCAGGATGCTGGCCCCCTTGGTCATGGCCAAAGCCGCCAGCGCAAGGCTGCCGTACAGTCGCTCACCGACCGGACGATCGAGCGTCAGGCCGATCATGCTCTTGCGCGAAACGCCCACCAGCAGCGGGCGCCCAAGGCGATAGAGCGCTTCCATATGCTTGAACAGGCTGAGGTTGTGCGCCAGTGTCTTGGCGAAGCCGAAGCCTGGATCAAGAATGATTCGTTCGGCGGGGATGCCTGCCGCTGCGCAGGCGGCCATCCGTTGTTCAAGATAGCGCGTTACGTCAGCAGTCACATCTTCGTAATGCGGATCGTCCTGCATGTTCCCGGGCTCGCCGCGCATATGCATCAAGCAGACCGGCAAGCCGGTGTTCGCTGCCGCATCAAGCGCGCCATCGCGCTCCAAGGCACGCACGTCGTTGATCAGGCCGGCGCCCAGCCGGGCCGACTCGCGAATGACCGCAGGCGTGGAGGTATCAACCGAAATGACAACGTCGAAGCGACTGTTGATGGCCTCGACCATCGGCGCCACGCGCTCGATCTCTTCAGTGACCGAAACCGCACGCGCGCCAGGGCGGGTCGACTCGCCACCGATGTCGATCAGCGTGGCGCCTGCCGCGATCATCGCCTCGGCATGGCGCAACGCCTCGTCGCGCTGACTGAAACGCCCACCATCGGAGAAGGAATCGGGAGTGATATTGAGAATACCCATGACATGGGTGCGGGAAAGATCAAGAACCCGGTTGCCGCAAGGCAACCGGGTCGGGTACTGCACTGAGCTCATAGATGCCCTTAGTGTTGAGCTGCCGGGCCGCCGATCGGCGATTCCGGGCGATCATTCTGGGCAGTCGGCGTGCCCGAATCCTTGTCGTCATCCCAATCACGGGGCTCACGCGGAGTACGGCCAGCCATGATGTCGTCGATCTGATCGGCATCGATGGTCTCGTACTTCATCAAAGCTTCGGTCATTGCCTCGAGCTTGTCGCGGTTGTCGATCAGCAGCTGCTTGGCAGTGGCATAGCACTGGTCGATGATGCTTCGCACTTCAGAGTCGATCAGCTTTGCAGTCTCGCCGGATACGCTGGCGTGCTGGCTACCAGCGCTACGACCGAGGAACACCTCGCCCTCCTCTTCGGCGTACATCAGCGGACCGAGCTTCTCGGACAGGCCCCACTTGGTCACCATGTTGCGAGCGATCTGACTGGCTCGCATGATGTCGTTGGAAGCACCGGTGGTGACGCCATCGAAGCCCAAGGTCATTTCCTCGGCGATACGGCCGCCATAGAGCGAGCAGATCTGGCTGATCAGCGCACGCTTGGACAGGCTGTAACGGTCTTCTTCCGGCAGGAACATGGTGACACCCAAGGCGCGACCACGCGGAATGATCGATACCTTGTAGACCGGATCGTGCTCTGGCACCAGGCGACCGACAATAGCGTGACCGGCCTCGTGATAGGCGGTGTTCTTCTTTTCCTTCTCGGACATGACCATGGTCTTGCGCTCGGCGCCCATCATGATCTTGTCCTTGGCCAGTTCGAACTCTTTCATTTCGACCAGGCGCTTGTTGGAGCGGGCGGCGAACAGCGAAGCCTCGTTGACCAGGTTGGCCAGGTCGGCACCGGAGAAGCCTGGAGTGCCACGGGCAATGACCGCCGGGTTGACGTTTTCGCCGACCGGCACCTTGCGCATGTGCACCTTGAGGATCTGCTCACGGCCACGGATATCCGGCAGGCCGACCACGACCTGACGGTCGAAGCGACCCGGGCGCAGCAGCGCAGGGTCGAGCACGTCCGGGCGGTTGGTGGCGGCAATGACGATGATGCCATCGTTCATTTCGAAGCCGTCCATTTCCACCAGCAACTGGTTGAGGGTCTGCTCACGCTCGTCGTGGCCACCGCCCATGCCGGCGCCACGGTGGCGACCAACAGCGTCGATCTCGTCGATGAAGATGATGCAAGGTGCGTGTTTCTTGGCCTGCTCGAACATGTCACGAACGCGGCTGGCACCAACACCGACAAACATCTCGACGAAGTCAGAACCGGAAATGGTGAAGAACGGCACCTTGGCTTCACCGGCAATGGCCTTGGCCAGCAGGGTCTTACCGGTACCGGGCGGGCCGACCATCAGCACACCACGCGGGATGCGGCCGCCCAGGCGCTGGAACTTGCCCGGATCGCGCAGGAACTCGACCAGCTCGCCAACCTCTTCCTTGGCCTCGTCGCAACCCGCGACGTCAGCCAGGGTAGTCTTGACCTGGTCTTCGGACAGCAGGCGCGCCTTGCTCTTGCCGAAGCTCATCGGCCCGCCCTTGCCACCCGCACCACCTTGCATCTGGCGCATGAAGAACATGAACACGGCGATGATCACCAGGATCGGGAAGCTCGCCACCAGCAGCTGAGTCCAGATGCTCTGCTGCTCAGGCTGCTTGCCTTCGACGACCACGTGGTTGTCGACCAGGTCGCCGATCAGGCCATTGTCGGTGATGGCCGGGCGCACAGTCTTGAAGTTGTCGCCGTCGGCGCGCTTGCCGGTAATGATGTAGCCGTCGACGGTCACACGCTCGACCTTGCCATCCTTGACCTGCTGGATGAAGTCGGAATAGTTGAGGGTCTGCGGCTCGTTAGGGCTGGAGAAGTTGTTCATCACTGTCACCAGGACAGCTGCGATGATCAACCACAGGATCAGATTCTTTGCCATGTCGTTCAATTCGCTACCCTCTGAGGCCGGCGCACGACGCAGCCGTGCCTCGCATGATATTCATCGCCCTAACTTACTACATTACCTACGCATCCGCAGGCACCGTCTGTAACCCTTTGTGAAACCTAGACTACACGAAGTTCGGACGATCCAGACGGGGCGGCCGATTGGAAATAACTATCAGCCACCCCGCAACACGCCTCACGCCCCTTTGAAACCCCTACCCAGCAGATACTGCTCACGGGAACGGTCCCGCGAAGATGACGGCTTGCGCATCTGCACCTTGTCGAACTTGCTGCGCACGTCCTTGAGGTACATGTCGAAACCTTCGCCCTGGAAGATCTTGATCAGGAAGTCCCCGCCCGGCTTGAGCACGCGGGTCGCCAGATCCAGGGCCAGCTCGCAGAGGAACATGGCTCGCGGCATATCCACCGCAGGCGTACCACTCATATTGGGGGCCATGTCGGAAATCACAAGGTCTACATGCGAATCACCGACAGCCTGAAGGATCTGCTGCAGCACTTCGTCCTGGGTGAAGTCACCCTGAATGAAGGTCACGTCAGGGATCGAGTCCATTTCCAGGATATCGGAAGCGATCAGACGACCCTGCCCACCAATCAGACGACTGGTCACCTGCGACCAGCCTCCTGGGGCCGCGCCGAGGTCGATCACGCTCATGCCGGGACGGATCAGGCGGTCTTTTTCCTGGATCTCCAGCAGTTTGTAGCTCGCACGCGAGCGGTAGCCATCCTTCTGTGCCTGTTTCACAAAAGGATCGTTGAAATGCTCTCGCAGCCAGTTTGCGCTGCTTTTGGAACGTTGTACCACGGGGCACCTCGATGATATGCGTCGTGATTGACTGGGCGGAGCCGGTGGCCCTCGGGTAAAATGCCGGTCAATTTTACAGAATCAGACGGAAAGGGTCAGATTATGCCGCTCAATAACGAGCAGAAGAAGCAATACAAGTCCATTGGTCATGACCTGAAGCCGGTCCTGATCGTTGCTGGCAACGGTTTGAACGAAGGCGTGATCGCCGAACTGGAGCGTGCGCTGGCCGATCACGAACTGATCAAGGTCGAAATTCGCTCGGAAGATCGCGAAGAGCGCGCCGCCGCCATTGCCGAACTGTGCAAGGTCGGCCGTGCCGAGCTGGTACAGACCATCGGCAAGAAGGCACTGATCTATCGCAAGAATCCGCAGCCGAACAAGCAGCTGTCCAACATCCACCGTTACAAGTAACGGTGGCTCCGCTCAGTGGCGCGCCTGGCGCGCCCTGACCGGGACCGGTTGGGCCACCAGCACGATGCCGGAGAAGCCCAACACAAGAAAACAGAACATCTGCCAGCGCTCGCCGACCGAGATGCCGTAGCGCAAGGTGTAGTACCCCACGCAGGCCGCAAAGCCCAATAACAGCATCTGGCCGCGAAACTGCCGCCACCAGGCCGCCAGGCCGTCTACCCTTGCCAGCACCGCCAGCTGGGTCAACAAGCCGAGCAAGGCCACGCCGATCAACCAGCGGTCGATCTGCCCGGCGACGTCCTGCACCAGCAAGGGTGCCAGGCCACTGACTTTCAGCGCCGGCACCAGCCCCACATGGAACACCCACAGGCCACCGACCCAGAAAACCTGGGCCAGCTGCCAGAGGATCCCCTCGAGGGATGGCGCCCGCAGGCGCCGGTCAGATGTGTTTGACTTCGACAATCTCGTACTCGACCGTACCGCTTGGTGTCTTGACCACCACGGTGTCACCTTCTTCCTTGCCAATGATGGCACGGGCGATCGGTGCGCTGCTCGAAAGCTTGCCTTGTTTCACGTCAGCTTCATCTTCACCGACGATCTGGTAGGTCACCTCGTCATCGGTCTCGGTGTTCGCCAGCACCACGGTGGTGCCGAAAATCACCTTGCCTGTATGGGCGATGGTGGTCACGTCGATCACCACCGAGTTCTGCAGACGGCCTTCGATATCGCGGATGCGCGCTTCGACCATGCCCTGCTCTTCACGAGCGGCATGGTATTCGGCGTTTTCCTTGAGGTCGCCCAGCTCACGCGCTTCGCCAATGGCTTGGCTCAGGCGCGGGCGCTCGGTCTTGCTCAGGAAGGTCAGCTCCTCTTCCAGGGCGCGAGCGCCCTGGACGGTCATCGGGTACTTGGTCATGCTCATGCTTTGAGTCCTGCATGCAGATCCTGCAGGCGACGAACAGTCTTCTCGGGACCGAATTTCAGCGCCTCGCAGATGGCTTCACCAGCCGCAATGGTAGTGGTGCAGTAGATCTTGTGCTGCAGCGCATTGCGACGAATCGAGTAGGAATCGGCGATCGACTGGCGGCCTTCGGTGGTGTTGATGATCAGCGACACTTCGTCGTTCTTGATCATGTCGACCACGTGCGGACGACCTTCGGTCACTTTGTTCACACGGCGCACTTTCAGGCCAGCCGCTTCGATGACCTTGGCAGTACCCGCCGTTGCAACCACTTCGAAGCCCAGGGCGATCAGGTCGCGGGCAACGCCAGCCACTTGCGGCTTGTCGTCGTCACGCACGCTGATGAACGCTGTACCGCCGGTCGGCAGCACTTCGCTGGCACCCATCTGGGCCTTGGCGAACGCTTCACCGAAGCTGTCACCGACGCCCATGACTTCACCGGTCGATTTCATCTCAGGGCCGAGGATCGGGTCAACCCCTGGGAACTTGGCGAACGGGAAGACGGCTTCCTTGACGCTGTAGAAGTTCGGAATGATTTCCTGAGTGAAGCCCAGCTCTTTCAGGGTTTTACCAGCCATGACGCGGGCAGCAATCATGGCCAGGGAGGTGCCGATGCACTTGGACACGAACGGCACGGTACGCGAAGCGCGCGGGTTGACTTCGATCACGTAGATCTTGTCGCCCTGCAGGGCCAGCTGCACGTTCATCAGCCCGACAACGCCCAGCTCCAGGGCCATTTTCTTGACCTGTACGCGGACTTCGTCCTGCACTTCCTGGCTCAGCGAGTACGGTGGCAGCGAGCACGCGGAGTCACCGGAGTGAACGCCGGCCTGCTCGATGTGCTGCATGATCGCGCCGATCACCACGTCGGTGCCGTCGCAAACCGCATCCACGTCCATCTCGATGGCGCAGTTGAGGAAGTGGTCGAGCAGTACCGGGCTGTCGTTGGAAACTTGTACGGCTTCACGCAGGTAGCGCTTGAGCTCGTCCAGCTCGTAGACGATCTCCATGGCACGGCCACCCAGTACGTAGGATGGGCGCACGACCAGCGGGTAACCGATGCTGCCAGCAGCGCGGATGGCTTCTTCTTCGCTGCGCACGGTAGCGTTTGGCGGCTGCAGCAGGTTCAGGCGCTGAACCATCTGCTGGAAGCGCTCACGGTCTTCGGCACGGTCAATGGCGTCCGGGCTGGTACCGATGATCGGTACGCCGGCCTCTTCCAGGGCGCGAGCCAGTTTCAGCGGGGTCTGGCCGCCGTAGTGAACGATGACGCCCTTCGGCTTCTCGACGCGGCAGACTTCCAGCACGTCTTCCAGGGTCAGCGGCTCGAAGTACAGGCGGTCGGAGGTGTCGTAGTCGGTGGAGACGGTTTCCGGGTTGCAGTTGACCATGATGGTCTCGTAACCGTCTTCACGCAGCGCCAGTGCGGCGTGTACGCAGCAGTAGTCGAACTCGATACCTTGGCCGATACGGTTCGGGCCGCCACCCAGGATCATGATCTTGTCGCGGGTCGACGGGTTGGCCTCGCACTCTTCCTCATAGGTCGAGTACAGGTAGGCGGTGTCGGTGGCGAACTCTGCGGCGCAGGTGTCGACGCGCTTGTACACCGGGAACACTTCCAGCTTGTGGCGGTGACGGCGCAGGTTCTTGTCGGTGATACCGAGCAGCTTGGCCAGGCGCTGGTCCGAGAAGCCCTTGCGCTTGAGGCGCAGCATGTAGTCCTTGTCGATCGCCGACAGGGCCAAGGTCTTGACCTTCTCTTCTTCCTTGATCAGGTCTTCCATCTGAACCAGGAACCACATGTCGATGCCGGTCAGCGCGAAGATTTCTTCACAGGTCATGCCCGAACGCATGGCGTCGGCGACATACCAGATACGCTCGGCACCCGGCACGGTCAGCTCGCGCTTGAGGATGCTGGCAGCTTCCGGGCTGGCCAGGTCGACTTTCGGGTCGAGGCCGCAGGCACCGACTTCCAGGCCGCGCAGGGCTTTCTGCAGGGACTCCTGGAAGGTACGGCCGATGGCCATGACTTCACCCACGGATTTCATCTGGGTGGTCAGGCGGGCGTCGGCTTTCGGGAATTTCTCGAAGGCGAAGCGTGGCAGCTTGGTCACGACGTAGTCGATCGACGGCTCGAAGGACGCCGGGGTGCGACCGCCGGTGATGTCGTTCTGCAGCTCGTCGAGGGTGTAACCAATGGCCAGCTTGGCGGCGATCTTGGCGATCGGGAAGCCGGTGGCCTTGGACGCCAGGGCGGACGAACGCGAAACACGCGGGTTCATCTCGATCACGACCATGCGGCCAGTGTTTGGGCAGATACCGAACTGCACGTTGGAACCGCCGGTTTCGACACCGATTTCACGCAGCACCGCCAGCGAGGCGTTGCGCATGATCTGGTATTCCTTGTCGGTCAGGGTCTGTGCCGGAGCCACGGTGATCGAGTCACCGGTGTGCACGCCCATCGGGTCGAAGTTCTCGATGGAGCAGACGATGATGCAGTTGTCCTTCTTGTCGCGGACCACCTCCATCTCGTATTCCTTCCAACCGATCAGCGATTCGTCGATCAGCAGTTCCTTGGTCGGCGACAGGTCCAGACCACGGGTGCAGATTTCTTCGAATTCTTCACGGTTGTAGGCGATACCGCCGCCAGTGCCGCCCATGGTGAACGACGGACGGATGATGCACGGGAAGCCAAGCTTCTCGAGGACCGCATTGGCCTCTTCCATGCTGTGGGCGATACCGGAGCGCGGGCACTCCAGGCCGATGTCCTTCATGGCCTTGTCGAAGCGCGAACGGTCTTCGGCCTTGTCGATGGTGTCGGCGTTGGCACCGATCATCTCTACGCCGAACTTCTCCAGAACGCCGTGGCGCTCCAGGTCCAGGGCGCAGTTCAGAGCAGTCTGGCCACCCATGGTCGGCAGCACTGCGTCCGGGCGCTCTTTCTCGATGATCTTGGCCACCGACTGCCACTTGATCGGCTCGATGTAGGTGGCGTCGGCCATGGCCGGGTCGGTCATGATGGTGGCTGGGTTGGAGTTTACCAGGATGACGCGGAAACCTTCCTCGCGCAGGGCTTTACAGGCCTGGGCGCCGGAATAGTCGAATTCGCAGGCCTGGCCGATCACGATCGGGCCAGCGCCGAGAATCAGGATGCTTTTGATGTCTGTACGTTTTGGCATGGTTGTCACTCAAATCCGCGGGTCAGTCGGCAAGCCGTCTTGAACAATCTGGGTCAGGCGCTTCCGGGCGCGGCGCGAGCCGGCCCGGGGCCTTGATGCAGGATGCTCAGCGGCGCTTGGCCATGGCATCGGTGAAACGATCGAACAGTGGCGCGACGTCGGTCGGGCCTGGGCTCGCTTCAGGGTGGCCCTGGAAGCTGAACGCGCTCTTGTCGGTGCGCTCGATACCCTGCAGGGTGCCGTCGAACAGCGACTTGTGGATGGCGCGGACGTTGCCCGGCAGGGTGGTTTCGTCAACGGCGAAACCGTGGTTCTGGCTGGTGATCATGACCACGCCGGTATCCAGGTCCTGAACCGGGTGGTTGGCACCGTGGTGACCGTGGCCCATCTTCACGGTCTTGGCGCCGGAGGCCAGGGCCAGCAGCTGGTGGCCGAGGCAGATGCCAAATACCGGAATCTCGGTCTCGAGGATTTCCTTGATCGCCTGGATCGCGTAGTCGCAAGGCTCCGGATCACCAGGGCCGTTGGACAGGAACACGCCGTCCGGATTCAGTGCCAGCACTTCGCTGGCCGGGGTCTGGGCAGGCACCACGGTCACGCGGCAGCCGCGAGCAACCAGCATGCGCAGGATGTTCAGCTTGACGCCGTAGTCGAAGGCGACCACGTGGTATGGCAGGTCGGCAGCGTCGATGGTCGGGTGGCTGTCGGTTTTCAGTTCCCACACGCTGGAGCGCCACTCGTAGCGTTCATTGGTGGAAACGACCTTGGCCAGGTCCATGCCCTTCAAGCCCGGGAAGCCGCGGGCAGCAGCGATGGCGGCTTCTTCGCTGATGTTGTCACCAGCCAGGATGCAGCCGTTCTGAGCGCCTTTTTCGCGCAGGATACGAGTCAGGCGACGGGTGTCGATGCCGGCGATGGCAACGACGTTGTTGGCCTTGAGGTACTCAGGCAGCGACTGGGTGTTACGCCAGTTGCTGGCCAGCAGCGGCAGGTCACGGATGACCAGGCCAGCGGACCAGACACGGTTCGACTCGGCGTCTTCCGGCGTGGTGCCGGTGTTGCCGATGTGCGGGTAAGTCAGGGTAACGATTTGCTGCGCGTAGGAAGGGTCTGTAAGGATTTCCTGGTAGCCGGTCATAGCGGTGTTGAATACCACCTCACCAACGGTCTGACCGTCGGCACCGATGGCTTCACCGCGGAAAATACTGCCGTCGGCAAGGGCGAGTATGGCTGGCTTTGTCAAGAAGACCTCCCGTAAATCAAGCATGAAAGGGCGATCGCAGGTTGCAAAAAAGCGGAGTGACGTATGGACACGTCACCCCGCTTTTATGTGCTGAATTCAATTCGCTGCGCGCTTTTAGTGGACACACTAAAGCTGTAGCTTACAGAAAAGTGCGTTTTCGGTCTACCGCATATGTGTCTCTAAAACACATGATTGCGACAGAGGGCGCAGCGAGCCGAACTGATCAGCGCAGCTCGAGCACGTCCTGCATGTCGTACAGGCCTGGCTCGCGCCCGTCCAGCCACAGCGCCGCACGCACCGCGCCCTTGGCGAAGGTCATGCGACTGGAAGCCTTGTGGGTGATTTCCAGGCGCTCACCTTCAGCAGCGAACAGCACGGTATGGTCACCGACCACATCGCCGGCGCGCACGGTGGCGAAGCCGATGGTCTTGCGATCACGCGCGCCGGTCTGGCCTTCACGGCCATACACCGCCACTTCCTGCAGATCGCGCCCCAGCGCATTGGCAACCACTTCACCCATGCGCAGCGCGGTACCCGACGGTGCATCGACCTTGTGGCGGTGGTGCGCCTCGATGATCTCGATGTCGACATCATCACCCAATACCCGCGCAGCCATGTCCAGCAGTTTGAGGCTGAGATTGACACCAACACTGAAGTTGGCAGCGAACACGATCGGGATGTCCTTGCCCGCCTCGACGAGCAATTGCTTTTCCTCGACAGTGAAACCGGTGGTACCGATGATCATCGCCTTGCCGTGCTTGCGGCAGAACGCCAGGTTCTTCAGCGTCACCGAAGGGTGAGTGAAATCGATCAGCACGTCGAATTCGTCGGCAACCTTGGCCAGGTCATCGGACAGCAGCACGCCGATCCGGCCCAGCGCTGCCAGTTCCCCCGCATCTGCCCCCACCAGCGAGCTGTCCGGACGATCGATCGCCGCCGTCAGCCCCGCACCCGGGGTTTGCTGAACGGCTTCGATGAGGGTCTTGCCCATCCGCCCCGCTGCGCCCATCACTGCAATACGTCGCATAGCCATATTCCTTGTCAGAGATCGCCGAAGAAGCGCTTCACGCCATCGAACCAGCCACTGGCCTTGGGCGAGTTGTCGCCCTCCAGCGAGCTGCGCAGCTCTTCGAGCAGTTCACGCTGGCGACGGGTCAGGTTGACCGGGGTCTCGACCGCCACGCGGCACAGCAGGTCACCGGCACCACCACCGCGCACCGGGGCAACGCCCTTGCCACGCAAGCGGAACTGCTTGCCGGTCTGGGTGCCTTCCGGAATTTTCAGCTTCACGCGACCATCGAGGGTCGGCACTTCCAGCTCGCCACCCAGGGCAGCATCGGTGTAGCTGATCGGCACTTCGCAATACAGGTGCTTGCCGTCACGCTGGAAGATCTCGTGCTCGCGCACGTTGATCACAACGTACAGATCGCCGGTCGGACCACCATGGGTGCCCGCCTCGCCCTCGCCGGACAGGCGAATGCGGTCGCCGGTATCGACGCCCGCCGGCACCTTGACCGACAGGGTCTTGTATTCCTCGACACGGCCTTCGCCATGGCAAGAGGTACATGGGTCGGTGATGATCTTGCCCTGGCCGTGGCAGCGCGGGCAGGTCTGCTGCACCGAGAAGAACCCCTGCTGCATGCGCACCTGGCCGATGCCGCCGCAGGTCGGGCAGGTCGACGGGGTCGAGCCCTTCTTGGCGCCGGAGCCGTCACATGGCTTGCAGTTGACCAGCGTTGGCACGCGGATGCTGACCGTGGTGCCGCGCACCGCTTCTTCCAGGTTCAGCTCCAGGGTGTAGCGCAGGTCACTGCCACGCTGGGCACCGCCACGTCCGCCACCGCGACCGCCACCGAAGAAGTCGCTGAAAACGTCGCCGAAGATATCGGAGAAGTTGGCGCCGCCGAAGCCGGCACCGCCACCACCCATGCTCGGGTCGACGCCGGCATGGCCGTACTGGTCGAACGCCGCGCGCTTGCTGGCATCGGACAGTACTTCGTAGGCCTCGTTGGCTTCCTTGAACTTGTCTTCCGACTCTTTATCGCCCGGGTTGCGGTCCGGGTGGTACTTCATCGCCAGGCGGCGGTAGGCCTTCTTGAGGTCAGCTTCAGTGGCGCCGCGCTCGACACCCAGGACCTCATAATAATCACGCTTGGACATAGGTCATTTGCACCTTGTGGGGCGTCCGGCATCTGCGCCGCGCCATCAGCACCTGCCTGCACACCACGAATGGCCCAGACAAATGCTGTAAAAAATCTCGAATTCCAGATACGCCAACGCGGGAGCAAGCCCCCGCGCGGCGACATCCTACCAGTTCACCGGCACAAGCCGGTGAACGGGTCGACAGCATGCAACGATTACTTCTTGTCGTCGCCTTTCACTTCTTCGAACTCGGCGTCAACCACGTCATCGTGCTTGGCTTCCGGCTCGGCTTGCTGAGCACCACCCTGAGGCTGTTCGGCTTGCTGCTCGGCGTACATCTTCTGAGCAACCGGAGCCGAAACCTTGGACAGCTCTTCGACCTTGGCGTCGATGGCAGCCTTGTCGTCGCCTTTGACAGCGGCTTCCAGGGCAACCACGGCGGCTTCGATCGCAGTCTTCTCTTCAGCAGTGACCTTGTCACCGGCGTCAACGACCATCTTGCGAGTCGAGTGCACCAGCGCGTCACCCTGGTTACGGGCAGCGGCCAGCTCTTCGAACTTGCGGTCTTCCTCGGCGTTGGCCTCGGCGTCACGCACCATGCGCTCGATTTCTTCGTCGGACAGGCCGGAGTTGGCCTTGATCACGATCGACTGAGCCTTGCCGGTGGCCTTGTCTTTGGCGCCGACATGCAGGATGCCGTTGGCGTCGATGTCGAAGGTCACTTCAATTTGCGGCACGCCACGTGGCGCTGGCGGAATGTCAGCCAGGTCGAACTTGCCCAGCGACTTGTTCTGCGCAGCCTGCTTACGCTCGCCCTGCAGCACGTGAATGGTCACAGCGCCTTGGTTGTCGTCGGCAGTCGAGAACACCTGCGACTTCTTGGTCGGGATGGTGGTGTTCTTCTCGATCAGCGCAGTCATCACGCCACCCATGGTTTCGATACCCAGGGTCAGCGGGCTGACGTCCAGCAGCAGCACGTCTTTCACGTCACCGGCCAGCACGGCGCCCTGGATGGCAGCACCCATGGCCACGGCTTCGTCCGGGTTGACGTCCTTGCGCGCTTCTTTACCGAAGAAGTCGGCAACGGCCTTCTGCACCATCGGCATACGGGTCTGGCCACCGACCAGGATCACGTCGTCGATCTTGCTGACGTCGATGCCGGCGTCTTTCAGGGCGATGCGGCAAGGCTCGATGGTACGGTTGACCAGGTCTTCTACCAGCGACTCCAGCTTGGCGCGGGAGATCTTCACGTTCAGGTGCTTCGGCCCGGTAGCGTCTGCAGTGATGTACGGCAGGTTGACGTCGGTCGACTGCGCCGAAGACAGCTCGATCTTGGCCTTTTCAGCAGCTTCTTTCAGACGCTGCAGGGCCAGTGGATCGTTCTTCAGGTCCATACCGGACTCTTTCTTGAACTCGTCCACGAGGTAGTCGATCAGGCGCATGTCGAAGTCTTCGCCACCCAGGAAGGTGTCGCCGTTGGTAGCCAGCACTTCGAACTGATGCTCACCGTCGACTTCGGCGATTTCGATGACCGAAACGTCGAAGGTACCACCACCCAGGTCATAAACGATGACAGTGTGGTCGCCCTTGGCCTTGTCCATGCCGTACGCCAGTGCAGCAGCGGTCGGTTCGTTGATGATGCGCTTGACGTCCAGACCGGCGATGCGACCGGCATCCTTGGTGGCCTGACGCTGGCTGTCGTTGAAGTACGCCGGAACGGTGATGACCGCTTCGGTCACGGCCTCGCCGAGGTAGTCTTCGGCGGTCTTCTTCATTTTCTTCAGCACTTCGGCGCTGATCTGCGGGGGAGCCATGTCCTTGCCGCTGGCCTGCACCCAGGCGTCACCGTTGCCGCCCTTGACGATCTTGTACGGCACCAGCTTGATGTCTTTCTGTACGACGTCTTCATCGAAGCGGCGGCCGATCAGGCGCTTCACGGCGAACAGGGTGTTGTGCGGGTTGGTGACAGCCTGACGCTTGGCCGACTGACCTACCAGGATTTCGCCGTCGTTGGCATAGGCCACGATCGAAGGGGTAGTACGCGCGCCTTCGGCGTTTTCGATGACCTTGACGTTACCGTTTTCCAGAATGGAGACGCACGAGTTGGTGGTCCCCAGGTCGATACCGATGATTTTGCCCATGTTAACTCTCCCGAAACTTGAATTTGGCGGCAGCGGCTACTTCTGGCCAACTGCGGTAATACTTGAACGCTTGACACCTAAATGGGGATGCCCCGACAGATTTCAAGCCTTCTCATCGATAGAAGGTTGCGCTGCGGCCGGCGCCTTGCTCACCACCACCATGGCGGGGCGCAGCAGGCGACCGTTGAGCAGGTAACCCTTCTGGAACACGTTGAGCACGCTGTTCGGCTCGACGTCGGCGTTTTCCTGCATGGCCATGGCCTGGTGGTGCTCAGGGTTGAACGGCTGGCCGTGCGGCTCGATGGCTTCGAGGTTGTAGCGCTTGAGGGTGTCCTGGAACATTTTCAGGGTCAGCTCGACGCCATCACGAATGGTTTTGACCTGTTCGTCTTCGGCACTGGAGTGCGCCAGGGCCAGCTCCAGGCTGTCGATCACCGGCAGCAGGTCGCCAGCGAACTTCTCGAGGGCGAACTTGCGGGCCTTGTCGACTTCCTGTTCGGCGCGGCGAATGCTGTTCTGCGCTTCGGCAGCAACACGCAGGGACTGATCCTTGGCTGCGGCCAGCTGCTCCTCGAGCTCCTGAACGCGGGCGCCGTTATCCACTGCACCAGCCTCTTCGGCGTTAAGGTCTTTTTCATTCAGCTGTTCGTCAGCCATGGGTTCTCTCCTCCGCAATTTCTGTTGTACGAGCAAAGCTCGCCGTGTCTGCCGGCTATATGGGGCCGGAAAAACCAGCTTCAAGGGGCAAGTGGGTTTTGCAGGCCGCAACAGAATCCGCCAGAGGGCATTGGCAGGGCTGAAAAAAGTACTGTATAAATAACCAGACCTGAACTTCGGGAGCCGCCCCCATGCTGGTGCACCTGTCCATCCACAACTACGCCATCGTCGAACACCTCGACCTCGAAATCGCCCGCGGCATGTCGGTCATCACCGGCGAGACCGGTGCGGGCAAATCGATCATGCTCGACGCCCTCGGCCTGGCCCTGGGCGACCGTGCCGACAGCGGCGCGGTGCGCCCCGGCACCGACAAGGCGGACATCCTGGCCACGTTCGACCTGGTGGACATCCCCGAAGCCCATGCCTGGCTGGCCGAGCGCGACCTGGACAACGACGGCCTGTGCATCCTGCGCCGGGTCATCACCGCCGAAGGCCGCAGCCGTGGCTACATCAACGGCACACCCTGCCCTCTCGGCGACCTCAAGGCGCTTGGCGAGCTGCTGATCGACATCCACAGCCAGCATGAACACCAGTCGTTGCTGAAGACCGACACCCACCGCCGCCTGGTGGACGAATACGCCGGCGCCATCGACCTGGCCCGCCAGGTACAGCTTGCCGCCAAGCGCTGGAACCAGACCCGCCTGGAGCTGGAACGGCTGAGCAATTCCGGGGACGAGCAACGTGCCCGCCATCAGCTGCTCAGTTACCAGCTTGAAGAGCTCGACAACCTCGGCCTGGGCGAAAACGAACTGGAGCAGCTGGAGCAGGAACACAAGAACCTGACCAATGCCGAAGCCCTGTTCGGCATCTGCCGGCAGGTCATCGACCAGTGCAGCGAAAGCGATTCGGGCAACGTGCTCAGCGCCCTCACCTCCAGCCTCAATCGCCTCGGCGCTGCAGCAAACGCCCCGCGCGCACTGGGCGAAGCCGCGAACATGATCGCCAGCGCACAAATTCAGGTAGAAGAAGCGATGGGCGAGCTCAACCGCTTCCTCGACAACTTCGATGCCGACCCCATGCGCCTGCAAGCCCTGGAAGAGCGCCTCGACACGATCTACACCCTGGCGCGCAAGCACCGCGTGCATCCCACCGAGCTGCCGCACCTGCAGCAGCAGCTGATGGACGAACTCGAAGGCCTGAACGCCAGTGACGAGTCGATCGAACGCCTGGGCGAGGAGCTTGGCGCCTTTGCCCAGCACTATAAAGTGAAGGCACTGGAGCTGAGCGCCCTGCGCCAGCAGGCAGCCAAACAGCTGGCTGTCGCCGTGGAGCAGGAGATTCAGCGCCTGGGCATGCCGGGCGGCCGGTTCTGCATCGAACTCACCCCCAACGAAGGCAACGACCTGTCGCCGCACGGCCTGGAACAGATCGAACTGCTGGTCAGTGCCAACCCCGGGCAACCACTCAAGGGCTTGGCCAAGGTAGCGTCCGGGGGCGAGCTGTCACGCATCAGCCTGGCAATCCAGGTGATCACGGCGCAGACCTCGCGCATACCAACCCTGGTGTTCGACGAAGTCGACGTCGGCATTGGCGGCCCTACGGCCGAAATCGTCGGCCAGTTGCTGCGCCGCCTGGGCGAGCGCGGCCAGGTCCTGACCGTGACGCACCTGCCCCAGGTGGCGGCGCAAGGGCACCATCACCTCTTCGTGCACAAGGTGCGCAACAGCGATACCACCCACACCGCAGTAGCCAATCTGGGCAAGCGCGAGCGGGTCGAGGAAGTGGCGCGGATGCTCGGCGGCATCGACCTGACCAAGGAGTCCCTGGCCCATGCGCGCAAGATGGTGGTTTCCGGCAAGGCTTGAGAGCACCTTCAGCCTCCCAGAAAGCACAAAGGCGACCCGAAGGTCGCCTTTGTCATTCATAACGAGCTAAATCGTTACTTTTTCTTACGCACATAGAGGACCAGATTGTGGTCCACAAGCTCGTAGCCATGCTCGGCCACGATCTCTTTCTGGCGGCGCTCGATTTCAGCATCCATGAACTCGATGACTTCGCTGGTATCCACGTTGACCATATGGTCGTGGTGACCGCCGTCAGCCAGCTCGAACACCGCGTGGCCACCGTCGAAGTTATGGCGCACCACCAAGCCAGCTGCTTCGAACTGGGTCAGTACGCGATAGACGGTTGCCAGACCGACGTCCTCGCCAGCCTCCATCAGCGCCTTGTAAACATCCTCGGCGCTCATGTGACGTTGCTCGGTGGAGTCGAGCATCTGAAGGATCTTGACTCGAGGCAGGGTCACCTTGAGACCGGCTTTGCGCAATTCGCTATTTTCAACCATGGTCAGCTTTCTCGCCGATGCTGCTTCGCAGCTTCTCTTAATACGGGTATGATCGGGGTTTACGTTGTCCAGCCAAGATAGTGGAAGTCGCCCACCGATGCAAAACACCAAGCTCTTGCTAAACAGCCTCGCCCTCGCGGGACTGCTCGCACTCGCCGGTTGCTCGTTTCCCGGGGTTTACAAAATCGACATCCAGCAGGGCAATGTCGTCACGCAAGACATGATAGACCAATTACGCCCCGGAATGACCCGTCGGCAAGTAAGGTTTATCATGGGCAACCCGTTGCTGCAGGACACTTTCAACACCAACCGTTGGGATTACCTGTACAGCCTGCAACCTGGTGGCGGCAAACGCCAGCAGGAACGCATGAGTATCTTCTTCAACGACAGCGACCAACTGGTCAGCCTGTCTGGCGACTTCATGCCAGGTGTAAGCCGCGACCAGGAAATCCTCGGTGGCAGCAGCAACACCACGGTAAGCCCCGCCACCCAGCCAGAGCAGGCCAAGCCGCAGCCGGAAGAGAAGCCAGCCAAGCCAGGCTCGACGGAAGAATCCATCCAGCGCGAGATCGATACCATCGAGACCACCCCAGTGCCGACACCGGCACCGCTGGAAACCTCGCCGCAGTAATTGCCGGCCAGATGAAAAAGCCCGGACCATGGTCCGGGCTTTTTATTGCCTGCCAGAGCAGCTAGCGCTTGGCCTTGGCCTGTGCGGCACGCTGCCTGCGCGCCTCGATGGGGTCGATCAGCAGAGGCCGGTAGATCTCCAGGCGGTCCCCCTCCTCGACCCCGCGCTCGTGCGCATCCGCGACCACCTTGCCAAAAATGCCCACCGGGCATTCCTCGACATTCAGCCCGCCGACCTGCGCGGCAATCCCGGACAGGCGCAATGCTTCACGCACAGTCGCCCCATCCGGCACGTCACAGACCAACAGCCACTGGTGCTCGGCCGTGGCGTAGGCCACTTCAACCTTGACCATTGAGCTGCTTGGCACGCTGGCAGAACGCATCCACCAGGGTATTGGCCGCCTGGTTGAACAGCGGCCCTAGCGTGGCACGCACAATTGCGCCAGCGTAGTCGAAGGTCAGGTCCAGGCTGATCTTGCAGGCCTTTTCACCGAGCGGCTTGAACACCCAAAGGCCATGCAGCTGCGTGAACGGCCCCTCTTCCAGGTTCATCTCGATGGACTGCCCCGGCACCAGCACATTACTGGTGACGAACTGCTGGCTCATGCCGCCCTTGGCCACTTCCAGCTTCGCCCGCATGTGCGTGTCGCTGGCCTCGATCACTGTCGACGCCGAGCACCAGGGCAGGAATTCAGGGTAGCTGGCCACATCATTGACCAGATCGTAGAGCGCCTGGGCAGGGTACGGCAGCAGGGCGGAACGTTGAATATGGGTAGTCATCCAGGCGTCACTTCCAAGGCTGGGTGGCGGCGCTTCGCAGCGTGCCGAAAACAGGTTCTGTGCATAGAACAGGCCTTGTATTGTCCGGTATTCATTGCAGTGGCTCAAGCACACCGAAATCCCGTAGCCGACCGCGCGATGACTTGCCTATAATGCCGCCCCTATGGCTAAACAAAAGAAACATCCGACCGGGACCATCGCGCAAAACAAAAAAGCGCGACACGATTACTTCATCGAACACAAGTTCGAGGCCGGGCTGGTCCTGTCCGGCTGGGAAGTAAAAAGCCTGCGGGCCGGCAAGGCGCACCTGACCGACAGCTACGTGCTGCTCAAGGATGGCGAAGCCTGGCTGTTCGGCAGCCACATCACCCCGCTGACCGCCGCCAGCACCCACGTCATCGCCGACCCCATGCGCACCCGCAAGCTGCTGCTGAACAAGCGCGAGCTTGAGCGCGTGGAAGCCGCCGTGGCGCAGAAAGGCTATACCTGCGTGGCGTTGGCGCTGTACTGGAGCAAGCACCTGATCAAGTGCGAGATTGCGCTTGGCAAGGGCAAGAAGGAGTTCGACAAGCGCGACACCATGCGCGAACGCGACTCCAACCGCGAGCTGCAGCGTGCGGTGCGGAACAGGGGCAAGGAAGAGTAACTCCTGCCCTGTGCGGCCACTGTAGGAGCGGCCTTGTGTCGCGAAAGGGCTGCAAAGCAGCCCCAGCAGATCAAGCTGCGAAGCTGAGATCCTGGGGCCGCTTCGCAGCCCTTTCGCGACACAAGGCCGCTCCTACAGGAACCGCGCGCACTACAGGCAAACACGTTTCAACGCCCGCTGCGCCGCTCCGCCCGCGCCACTCGCTGGGCCTCATCCTGCGCCTCTTCCAGCACTTCCTGCACATACAGAATGTGCCGGCTGGACACCTCCCGCGCATCCTCCGCCCTACCCTCGACAATCGCCAGGTACAACTCGCGGTGCTGACTGATCAGCATGTCGCGTGTTTCCGTGCGTTGCTGATACATGCCACCGATGTTGGTCACCACGTTGCGCTTGAGCAGGTCGAACAAGCCACGAATGGTATGCAGCAACACCGCGTTATGGCTGGCCTCGGCAATCGCCAGGTGGAAGCGTGCATCGGCCGCGCCCTCCTCCGCCCGCGTTACCTCGTCAGCGCGTGCATAGCAATCCTGCAAGGTATCGAACGCCGCCTTCAGCCGCGCGCGATCAGGCTCGGTGGCACGCTGGGCCGCGTAATAGGCGCATGACGCCTCCAAGGTATGGCGAAACTCGAGCAAGTCGCGCTGCGCTTCGGCACTGTGCTCGAGCAACTGCAGCAGCGGGTCGCTGAAGGTCGAGCCGAGCGATTCAGCCACGTAATTGCCGCCACCCTGGCGGCTCACCAGCAGCCCCTTGGCCACCAGCTTCTGGATCGCCTCACGCAGTGAAGGGCGCGACACACCGAACTGCTCGGCCAGGACGCGCTCGGCCGGCAGCCGCTGCCCAGAGGTCAGCGTGCCTTCCAGAATCATTCCTTCCAACCGATCGACGATGTCGTCGGACAGGCGCCGTTGGCGGACCTGATCAAAAACCATCACATGCTCTCCACAAACCCCCGGCTAATGTCAGGGGGGCGTCTATTCTCGCCGATCCGCGCCGCGCCAGCACGTATCAGCCGACGGATTTCGCGAGCAAGCAGCTGTCCGTTCATCGACCCGCGACCAAAGTTTTGCACGGGACAAATTGACACACCCACGACAGCGCTTTTAACCTAGCGACCAGCCATTGTAAATTGGTCTTACCAATTATCCAATGCCAGTGCCTGACCAACAACAATTAGGGGCCACCCCATATGCAAACCTGGCAACAACTCTATACCCCGCTTGGTAGTCTCGGCCTGTCCGCACTGGCGGCGGTCATCCCTATCGTATTCTTCTTCCTGGCCCTGGCCGTGTTCCGCCTCAAAGGCCACGTGGCTGGCAGCATCACCCTTGCCCTGTCGATCCTGGTGGCAATCTTCGCCTTCCAGATGCCTGTCGACATGGCCCTGGCCGCCGCAGGTTATGGCTTCCTCTACGGCCTCTGGCCGATTGCCTGGATCATCGTTGCCGCGGTGTTCCTGTACAAACTCACGGTCAAGAGCGGCCAGTTCGAAGTAATCCGCAGCTCGGTGCTGTCGATCACCGACGACCAGCGCCTGCAGGTATTGCTGATCGGCTTCTGCTTCGGCGCCTTCCTCGAAGGTGCGGCCGGCTTCGGCGCCCCGGTGGCCATCACCGCCGCACTGCTGGTCGGCCTGGGCTTCAACCCGCTGTACGCCGCCGGCCTGTGCCTGATCGCCAACACCGCACCGGTGGCCTTCGGCGCCCTGGGCATCCCGATCATCGTGGCCGGCCAGGTCACCGGCATCGACGCCTTCCACATCGGCGCCATGACCGGCCGCCAGCTGCCACTGCTGTCGCTGTTCGTACCGTTCTGGCTGGTGTTCATGATGGACGGCCTGCGCGGCGTGAAAGAAACCTGGCCTGCCGCCCTGGTCGCCGGCCTGAGCTTCGCCGTGACCCAGTACTTCACCTCGAACTTCATCGGCCCTGAGCTGCCGGACATCACCTCGGCGCTGGCCAGCCTGATCTGCCTGACGCTGTTCCTGAAAGTGTGGCAGCCCAAGCGCTCCTTTGCCGAGGCCAAAGGCAGCGTCGGCGCCGCCGTGGTACAGCCAAGCGGCAGCCAGCCGACCCCGTACAGCTTCGGCGAGATCTTCAAGGCCTGGTCGCCGTTCCTGATTCTCACCGTGCTGGTCACCATCTGGACCCTGAAGCCGTTCAAGGCAGCCTTCGCGCCGGGCGGCGCGATGTACAACTTCGTGTTCAACTTCGCCATCCCGCACCTCGACCAGCTGGTGATCAAGACCGCGCCGATCGTCACCGCGCCGACTGCCATGCCAGCGGTGTTCAAGCTCGACCCGATCTCCGCCACCGGCACCGCGATCTTCCTCTCGGCACTGATCTCCATGGCGGTGCTGAAGATCAACTTCAAAACTGGTCTGACCACTTTCAAAGAAACGTTCTGGGAACTGCGCTGGCCGATCCTGTCGATCGGCATGGTGCTGGCCTTCGCCTTCGTCACCAACTACTCGGGCATGTCTTCGACCATGGCCCTGGTGCTGGCCGGCACGGGCGCCGCGTTCCCGTTCTTCTCGCCGTTCCTTGGCTGGCTGGGCGTGTTCCTGACCGGTTCCGACACCTCGTCCAACGCCCTGTTCAGCTCGCTGCAGGCCACCACCGCGCACCAGATCGGGGTCAACGACACCCTGCTGGTGGCGGCCAACACCAGCGGCGGCGTGACCGGCAAGATGATCTCGCCACAGTCGATCGCCGTGGCCTGCGCCGCCACCGGCCTGGTCGGCAAGGAATCCGACCTGTTCCGCTTCACCGTCAAGCACAGCCTGTTCTTCGCCACCATCGTCGGCCTGATCACCCTGATCCAGGCCTATTGGCTGACCGGCATGCTGGTTCATCACTAAAGTGAAAGGGGCCGGGCGCCATCACGCGCCCGGCATCTCCTTCAACCCACGCTGCGAGAATCCATGATCATTTCCGCCTCCACCGACTATCGCGCCGCGGCCCAACGCAAGCTGCCTCCCTTCCTCTTCCACTACGCCGACGGCGGTGCCTACGCCGAGCACACCCTGCGCCACAACGTCTCGGACCTGGCCAGCATTGCCCTGCGCCAGCGCGTGCTGAAGAACATGTCCGAGCTCAGCCTGGAAACCAAGCTGTTCGACGAGACCCTGAGCATGCCCGTGGCCCTGGCCCCGGTCGGCCTCACCGGCATGTACGCCCGCCGTGGCGAAGTGCAGGCGGCGCGTGCGGCGGCGGCCCACGGCATTCCGTTCACCATGTCGACGGTGTCGGTGTGCCCGATCGAAGAAGTGGCGCCCGCCATCGACCGGCCAATGTGGTTCCAGCTTTACGTGCTCAAGGACCGCGGCTTCATGCGCAACGCCCTGGAGCGGGCCAAGGCCGCCGGCGTGAAAACCCTGGTGTTCACCGTCGACATGCCGGTGCCTGGCGCCCGCTACCGCGACGCCCACTCCGGCATGAGCGGCGCCAACGGCCCGATCCGCCGCGTGCTGCAGGCCATGACCCACCCCGAGTGGGCCTGGGACGTCGGCGTGATGGGCCGCCCGCACGACCTGGGCAACATCTCCAAGTACCGCGGCAACCCCACGGGCCTTGCCGACTACATCGGCTGGCTGGGCAACAACTTCGACCCGTCGATCTCGTGGAAAGACCTGGAGTGGATTCGCGAATTCTGGGACGGCCCGATGATCATCAAGGGCATCCTCGATGCCGACGACGCCCGTGACGCGGTCAAGTTCGGTGCCGACGGCATCGTCGTGTCCAACCACGGCGGCCGCCAGCTCGACGGCGTGCTGTCCAGCGCCCGCGCCCTGCCGGCGATTGCCGACGCGGTCAAAGGCGACCTGAAGATCCTTGCCGACTCCGGCATCCGCAGCGGCCTCGACGTGGTGCGCATGATCGCCCTCGGCGCCGACACCGTGCTGATCGGCCGTGCCTTCCTCTGGGCCCTGGCCGTGCATGGCCAGGCCGGGGTGAAGAACCTGCTCGAACTGTTCGAGAAGGAAATGCGCGTGGCCATGGTGCTGACCGGCGCCAAGTCGATCAGCGAGATCACCCGCGACTCGCTGGTCCGCGAACTGGCCGCCTGAGCGCCCCTCTACAGTACCGCCTGAATGACCGGGGCACGCCGCGCGCCAGACGCTGCGGCCCCGCGAGGAGATTGCATGAGCCTGCCCGCTGCGTTCCTGCGTGATGCCGAGCGCCTGATCCCCGCCGAACGCCGTTTCGACGACCCGACCTCCACCCTGGCCTTCGGCACCGACGCCAGCTTCTATCGGCTGATCCCCAAGCTGGTGGTGCGCGTCGAGTCCGAGGACGAAGTGGTCGGGCTGATTCAACTGGCCCAGCGCGATCGCGTGCCAGTGACCTTCCGCGCCGCCGGCACCAGCCTGTCCGGCCAGGCCATCAGCGACTCGGTGCTGATCGTGCTCGGCGATAACTGGAACGGCCGTGAAATCCGCGGCCAAGGTGAGCAGATCCGCCTGCAACCCGGCGTCATCGGCGCCCAGGCCAACGCCTGGCTGGCCCCGTACGGGCGCAAGATCGGCCCCGACCCGGCTTCGATCAATGCCTGCAAAATCGGCGGCATTGTCGCCAACAACGCCAGCGGCATGTGTTGCGGCACCGCGCAGAACACCTACCACACCCTCGCCGGCCTGCGCCTGGTGCTGGCCGACGGCACCCGCCTGGACAGCGAAGACCCGGCCAGTGTCGCGGCCTTTGAAAACAGCCACGCCGACATGCTCGAAGCGCTGGCCCGCCTGGGCCGCGAAACCCGCGCCAACACTGAACTGGCCAACCGCATCCGGCACAAATACCGGCTGAAGAACACCACTGGCCTGTCACTCAATGCGCTGGTGGACTACGACCAGCCGCTGGATATCCTGCAGCACTTGCTGGTCGGTTCCGAAGGCACTCTGGGCTTCATCAGCGCCGTCACCTACGACACCGTGCCCGATCACCCGCACAAGGCCAGCGCGCTACTGGTGTTCCCCAGCGTTGAAAGCTGCTGCCGCGCCGTCACCGTGCTCAAGCGCCAGCCGGTGTCCGCTGTGGAACTGCTCGACCGCCGCAGCCTGCGTTCGGTGCAGAACATGCCGGGCATGCCGCTGTGGGTTAAAGGCCTGTCGGACAACGCCTGCGCCCTGCTGATCGAGTCCCGCGCCGCCAGCCAGAGCCTGCTGCATGAGCAACTGCAGCAGGTGATGGCCTCGATCGCCGACTACCCGCTGGAGCAGAAGGTCGACTTCAGCGAAGACCCGGCCGTGTACAACCAGCTGTGGAAGATCCGCAAGGACACCTTCCCCGCCGTCGGCGCCGTGCGCCAGACCGGCACCACGGTGATCATCGAAGACGTCACCTTCCCCATCGAGCAACTGGCCGAAGGCGTCAACCGCCTGATCCAGCTGTTCGACAAGCACCACTACGACGAGGCGATCATCTTCGGCCACGCGCTGGAAGGTAACCTGCACTTCGTCTTCACCCAGGGCTTCAACAGCGCCGAGGAGGTCGCGCGCTACCAGGCCTTCATGGACGACGTAGCGCAGCTGGTGGCCGTCGAATTCGGCGGCTCGCTCAAGGCCGAACACGGCACCGGCCGGAATATGGCGCCGTTCGTGGAGCTGGAATGGGGCCATGACGCCTACCAGCTGATGTGGAAGCTCAAGCGCCTGCTCGACCCTAACGGCATCCTCAACCCCGACGTGGTGCTGAGTGAAGACCCGGATATTCACCTGAAAAACCTCAAGCCGCTGCCTGCCGCCGACGAGATCGTCGACAAGTGCATCGAGTGCGGCTTCTGCGAGCCGGTCTGCCCCTCCAAAGGCCTGACCCTCAGCCCACGCCAGCGCATCGTCATGTGGCGCGACATCCAGGCGAAGCAACGCGCCGGCATCGATACCCGCGAGCTGCTGCAGACCTACCAGTACCAAGGCATCGACACCTGCGCCGCCACCGGCCTGTGCGCCCAGCGCTGCCCGGTCGGCATCAACACCGGCGAGCTGGTGAAGAAACTGCGCAGCCAGGCCGCCAACCACGCCAAGGCCGCCGACTGGCTGGCCGAGCATTTCCACACGGCCCTGGGCGGCGCCCGCTTCACCCTGACCGCTGCCAACACCGCCCGCAAACTGCTCGGCGCCCCACGCCTCGGGCGCCTCAGCGCATCACTGAACAAGGCCAGCAAAGGCCGCCTGCCCCAGTGGACCCCGGCCATGCCACAGCCGCTGCGCACGATGGACTTCGGCCCGGCGAGCAACGACGCCCGCCCCCGCGTGGTGTACCTCGCCGCCTGCGTATCGCGCGTGATGGGCCCGGCCTACGCCGACCGCGAGCAAAGTTCGCTGCTAGACAAGACCCGCGCCCTGTTGGAAAAAGCCGGTTACCAGGTGGTGTTCCCGGACAATGCCGACAGCCTCTGCTGCGGCCAGCCGTTCGCTTCCAAGGGCTACCCCGAGCAGGCCGAGCACAAGCGCCAGGAACTTATCACCGCCTTGCTCCACGCCAGCCGCGGCGGCCTCGACCCGATCTACTGCGACACCAGCCCCTGCACCCTGCGCCTGGTGCAGGACCTGAACGAAACCCGGCTGGACCTGTACGACCCGGTGCGCTTCATCCGCACCCACCTGGTCGACAAGCTGGAGTTCACTCCCCAGGACGAGCCGGTGGCGGTGCACGTGACCTGCAGCACGCAGCACCTGGGCGAAAGCCAGGCACTGATCGACCTGGCAAGCCGTTGCAGCAAGCAGGTAGTGATCCCGGAAGGCATTCACTGCTGCGGCTTCGCCGGCGACAAGGGCTTCACCACCCCCGAGCTCAACGCCCACTCGCTGCGCAGCCTGAAGGATGCGGTGCAGTATTGCAGCGAAGGTATCTCTACCAGCCGCACCTGCGAAATCGGCCTGTCCAGCCACAGCGGCATCGACTATCACGGTCTGGTCTACCTGGTAGACCGCGTAACGAGAGCACGCGCCATCTGAGTTATCCCTGTGGGAGCGGCCTCGCCGGGGCGCCGGACCGGTCGGAAAGGGCTGCGAAGCGGCCCCAGGATTTCAGCTTCGCAACTTTGTTTGCCGGGGCCGCTTTGCGGCCCTTTCCGACCGGTCCGGCGCCCCGGCGAGGCCGCTCCACACAGACCGCATAGCCTGATCGACTGCAACATCCCGCCACACCCCAGCATGTCGCCAAGCCATCACCCCGATTGAACCCCCGCCAAATCACAGCAGTCCACCCTTATAGGCCCACTTCCAAGCGGCCATAAAAGGAGACACCCATGAAAGGTACCGCGCTTTCGGCCCTCTTCGCGGCCGCTACCCTCCTGGCTTCGCCGGTTTTCGCCGCCGAGGACCTGTGCACCGCCAACCTGCAGAAGATCGACGACAGCATGGCAACCGCCGGTGCAACCTCAGATGGCCTGGACAAGGCCGTGACCGAGCAAGTCGACAAAGCCAAGGCCGCCCAGGCTTCAGGTGATACCAAGGGATGCATCGCCATCACCAGCAAGGTGCTGGAGCGCTTGGAGAAGACCGAGAAAGGTAGCGGCACGTCCGGTGGTAGCGGCGGTGCTTGAGCCCTCGCAGCGCGGGCGACATGACCGGCTGTCGACGTCGCCCGCGCAATGGCGTATACTCCACCTCACGTGCCGTAAGGTGCGTTAGCCAAGAGCTAGTGTGGGGCCGATCAGGATTCGACGCCGGTAGCGAAACTCTAGGTGCATGCCGAGTTGGTAACAGAACTCGTAAATCCACTGTTGCAACTTTCTATAGTTGCCAATGACGAAAACTACGAGGGCTACGCTCTCGCTGCGTAAGCAGCTGAGCCCGCTCTCCTGGTAGCTTCGGCTCCAGCAATCATCAGGGGATGCCTGTAAACCCGAAATGATTGTCATACAGAACAGGATCGTCGTGTAGCACGTTGGGGGCAAAGCGACTAAAACTTACCCAACTCATCCAAAGCACCCTGCCCGTCGGGCGGCTGCGGATTAAATCAGTAGACACGGCTAAGCATGTAGTACCGACAGCGGAGTACTGGCGGACGGGGGTTCAAATCCCCCCGGCTCCACCAAATGATCAAACAAAGACGTCCACGGACGTCTTTTTTTGTGCCTGAAACTCAGTAAATACGCGGCCTCCAGCGCTTTTGTGGTCTTTTGAGAGTTTTTGAGTTCCAGCCATTCGGGTATTCCAGGCGGTATTCCAGCTCATCCGGTGCTAATCTTTGGAATACCGAATCAGTGCCTGAGGACAATCTCATGCCTGCTCATAACCTCCGCCTCTCCGATCGACAGCTCAAGGGAGTCAAACCGGCGTCCAAGGATTACGTCCTTACTGACGGTGACGGTTTGCAGCTCCGAGTACGCAGCAACGGCTCGTTGCTGTGGAATTTCAACTACCGCGAACCGGTGACCAAAAAGCGCATCAACATCGGTTTCGGGACCTACCCCGAACTGTCACTGGCGAATGCACGAAAGATGGCAGTCGAAGCGCGCGAGCTGCTCGCCCAAGGCATCGATCCGAAAGTGCAGCGCAATACGTTGAATGAAGCCAAGCGCGCAGAAACGGAACACACCTTCGAGAACGTGGCCACCGCCTGGTTCGAGCTCAAGAAAGACTCGGTCACCCCGGCCTACGCAGAGGACATCTGGCGGTCACTCACGCTGCACGTGTTCCCCGATTTGAAGACGACCCCTCTCGCGAAAATCACCGCGCCGATGGTGATCGGATTGCTTCGCCCAATCGAAGCGAAAGGTAGCCTGGAGACGGTCAAGCGTCTTAGCCAGCGGCTAAACGAAATCATGACTTACGGCGTTAACTCAGGCCTGATCTTCGCCAACCCGCTCAGCGGCATCAGGGCAGTCTTCAAGAAACCCAAGAAAGAGAACATGGCTGCACTTCCGCCCGAAGAGCTCCCCGAGCTCATGCTGGAGATCGCGAACGCCAGCATCAAACGCACCACCCGCTGCCTGATCGAGTGGCAGTTGCACACGATGACTCGCCCCGCCGAGGCGGCGACCACTCGCTGGGCAGACATCGACTTTGAAAGGCGTGTCTGGACTATCCCACCGGAGCGGATGAAAAAGCGCCGCCCTCACAGCATCCCGCTGAGTGATCACGCTGTCGCACTGTTGGAGTCACTGAAGACCCACAGCGGCCATCGCGAATACGTCTTCCCGGCAGACAGAAATCCGCGCACGCACGCCAATAGCCAGACCGCCAACATGGCGTTGAAACGCATGGGGTTCCAGGATCGGTTGGTCAGCCACGGCATGCGTTCGATGGCCAGCACCATCTTGAATGAACATGGGTGGGACCCGGAACTCATTGAGGTCGCACTGGCGCATGTCGACAAGGATGAGGTGCGCAGCGCCTACAACCGAGCCGACTACATCGAACGCCGACGACCGATGATGGCCTGGTGGAGTGAGTACATCCAGAAAGCCGCCACCGGCAGTCTGCTCGCCTCTGCATACGGCCAAGTCAGAGACAAGAACGTGGTACCGATCCGCTAGCTCTGTACAGCGCAAGAATGGCAGCAGCAACATTCGAGCGCTCAAGATTCGGAGCAGGCAGCCTCGCTTATCCGCTTTTGAACACGGGTCCATCCAAACAGGGCTGCAAAGCCGCCCTGTTTGGATGGACCTCACTTTGAAGAGCTAAAAGCGAACACGTTGTCCAGGATTTACCACGGAATTCCACCGATGGATGACCGCTTTTCAAGTCCCCAAGAGCGCTGAATTTCGGCCCTTGACCGGCTTTATCCACAGGCGTAGAACTGGCCGTGCAAGCGCTGTCGATGACAGCACCCCAGGTGACCCGAACCTTCAAGGTCACGCCGCTCTGCGGTGGTTCTCCCGAAGGGCGATTCGCATCCGGCAGCTCGCCCGGTCACCTCCCCCGGTGATGGATGCTCTCTAATCTCATGGCCCTCGTGCGCCAGCTACACCGTACTGTGCTGCCCTGCAGCAACCTATCCGCTTGGCCAAATCTGCGCCAACCTGTGCCCGTCTCTTTCTCCTGGAAAGAGACGGGCACTTCTACTACTGCTGCAGCCCTGATCGCACAAGGCTTTGCGGCATTCCCCCTCGTGACAATCGGCGTGACAAACGCCGATGTCACCAGCAACAGCGCTGTAGATGATGGTGCCGCAGACCACGGAATGGACTGCACCTGACTGACAGTCAGGAATGCCCCGGTCATCGCATTGCTGCTTGCACATGGCTCAGGATCTTCAGGCGCTGGTCTCGTCAGCCAGTGCTGCCTCCACCCGCCCACCGGTAACGGTGTTCAGGAGGCCAGATCATGAGATGCCCTTGCTCCCGGACGTAAGGAGCCGCCAGTCCCGCGAAGAGGACATTCCCCACAGGTCGCAGGGGCCTTGATCCCTGATAACACTCAACATTCTTGGCGGGATGACGTGGGGCGAGGATCGGAGAGCGAACGATGAGGTGATTCGACATGGCATTGGTGGGCAAACGCAATGGCCGCAATTTCGGCTACGGCAGGCAATTGAGCTACGCAGGACCGCAGGCGCTGAAAGACATGTTTGGCGGTGGCCACTACGGCACGGTCAAGGCGCACTGTGATCGCTGGCAGGCATTCGTGAAGTGGTGCCGCTCCGAACAGGGGCCAGGTATCAATGATGCGCGGCAAATTGATCGCAAGGTATTGGCGGACTATGCGGCGTATCTGCGCAATGCGGTTGAGTGCGGTAGCCTCGCCATCAGCACCGCACAAAACCGCCTATCCAGCGTTAACAGGACAATGGCGGCGCTGCGCGGTGATCAGTGTGTGAAATTGCCCAGTCCGAGCAAGGCATTGGGTATTCAGCGCACCGGCGTTCGACAGTCAGTGCCGCAGTGCCAAGACCGGGAAGCGGTGAAGCAGATCGTCGATGCGCTTTGCAGCAGTCATCAGCAGCGGGCCGCCGCAATCGTTCTGTTGGCACGAGCCACCGGCATGCGTTTGCGTGAGGCCATCTTGGCTGACCTACCACGGCTACGCCGAGAGGCTAAAGACCTCGGCAAGATCAATATCCAAGACGGCACCAAAGGCGGCCGCGTCGGAGCATCGGCCCCACGTTGGATTACGGTGGATCAGCGTGTTCGCGATGCTCTTGGATTTGCGGAGCAGGTTTCGCCAGCGGGTAGCCCAAACCTGATTGCCCCCGAAGAAAGCTACGTGGATGTTATGCAGTACGTAGTACGCCCCGCACGAGATGTCCTGCACAGGTGTGACCTCAAAGGATTTCATGAACTACGGTCGGCGTATGCATGTGAACGCTTTGAGCAGATCACCCAGCATCGAGCGCCTATCAATGGCGGTCATTGCTACGTGATAGACATGTGTCTTGATCGTGATGCCCGGAAGCAAATCAGCTATGAACTGGGGCACGGCCGAATCGATGTGGTCGCTGCCTATATAGGTGGGCGGCATGAGTAAGGCCTTCGATATGAAACTTTTCCTGGCTGGCGTGTTAACCGGCTCACACGCAACGCGGCAACGCCATTTGCGTCAGGCGAAACTCATTCAGGCTGAAATCGCATCACGCTGGCAGCGAGAAACACCCTGGGCTTGGCAGAGAAAACATGTGGTTTGGTTTCTTGAGCACCGCCTGAGTCAGCGGAGTGAGGCGACGCGCTACTACTAGCTACTGACTGTGCACTTGCTCGTTGAGCGTTTAGGCAGATCCTGGCAGTTCGACCGTTAGGCCAAGGCAATCAACCGTCAACGGGTTGTCGCTAGACCCAGGTCATAACTGGCACTATGCTACCTACGGCTGAAATTTCCACGGACGGGTGCTTGATGTCGCAAGATCTCCTACTTACACAGAATGCTCAATTTTACCGCCCTAGGGCCCCTTTCACTAAGGTTACGCTCACGGCAATCCTAGAAGCTGCCAGCTCCAATATGACTATTGGCAGCACGCTTATCGCGGATATTCTTGAACAGAATGATACGCTTTCTGATGGCAGCAAGTTCTCTTATAGTCTCCGCGTCTTCAAGACCGACCGTGATGTACATTTTTGGCAGCAACCGCTCAAAGATACAATCTATGCATTCATTTTGATCATTGCCATAGATGACTGTATTGCCATTTTCAAAAAGTCCTGTGCCAGCATAAAGGAGAGCATGGATAAGCATGCGAAGCTGATCCGGAGTAGTGAACTTACCTCTGCTTTTAGCGACATCGATGCACAATATCAAAAGATGGCGACACGCAACATGACCGTTTCCGATCGAGCCATGCGCGGTCGAGCCTTTGAAGCTTCAGATCTGAAAGGGCTTATGTCTGTACATGCTGCTGGGAGGTCAATCCCCTACTTTTTCAAGCTCAAATTGAAGGGGCGCACCAAGACCATTTCCGCGCAAAGCGGTCGCGTGGTTGAGGCATCGGACCGAAAATCGATTCACCACGCAGTGGAATGGGTCAGGGTACAGCTGCACGACATCAATAACCCTTCCACTGAAAAAGATTTCCTCAACAACTTTGCCAAATTCATAGATCTTGACTTGGTCTGGAAATCGAGCACACCAAACGCGGTTTTGCTGGAGCATTCGTTTTTTGTAGAAAACGTAATCAATCAAGGAATCCCTATTTTCTATACAACCAGACGTGGCCGTAGAATCGAAATGACATCTAAGCACGTCAAATCCTTGATTGCGGAAATGGAACAAGTTTATGAGGTCGGCCCGGCACCTGACCACGAACTTTTAGGTAGCATCAGACAGGCCAAGCTAAAGAAAAATCTTCACTCGATCGCTGTCAATAGCCGAGCGCTTCAAAACATTCATTTTGAGCAGAATGGCAAGAAGACGACGCTCCAGGCGTACATCAAGAAGCAGAGTTTAGCGACCATCACATTCTCCGACCCCAGGTACATGTACTTCATGGATCAGTGCTTTGAGGACGGTGCGGGGATCAACGAAATCCCTGCAATGCTTAGAACGTTAAAAGTCTTGCCAGAACTTGCCTCGGCGACTTCGGAGAAAGGTAAAATAACGAAAAAGATAACCAAGTTCGACTCCACGTCAGTCTTTGATATAGTCGAGACAGCACACAACGCCGATGACTACGTTTTCTGCGACGACCTTGGCAACGAATGGGCTGACCACATCACATTTAACCGAGCTGATTACTCCGTGTCTTTCATACACTCCAAACATGGGAAGCCCAGCAAGTCCGCCAGCAATTTACATGACGTCGTCGGCCAAGCCATCAAAAACATCGGAAATATGGAAGTTGACCCGAAGCTCTTCCTAAAAAAACATAAAGAAAAATTTCGTAAAAACTACAACTACGGCCTTTTAAAACGCACCAGAAAAAGCATTCCTGGGAAGTTCGAAGATTACCTTTACGGACTCAGACAGGACTATCGATTCAACCGCAGATGCATAATCTGCTGTTCGTTTATCTCGAAGAAAACAATCGAAAAAGAATTCAAAAAAATTCAGAAAGGGATAAATGTGGCAGGAAATATAACCCAGCTCTACTGGATCCTATCGTCATTCATGCATGCTGCCAAAGAAGCGGGAATCCATCCCATCGTTTACTGCCAAGAATAACGCAATAAACAATGAATCTCATAGCAGCTTACCATCTCCACGAGTTGCGCCTCAGAAACGCCACAAATAGAAGCAAAGGTGACACTAAAAACTTTTACATGACAGAAGCGACGTTGAGAGAAGCGCTAGGTCATTCGACAATAGGAGCCGGCCGGCGATGGGATGCAAGCCTTGCTCAGTAAAACATGCCCCGCAACAGTCGACGCCTTCTGATACCAAACACTTTGTCGTGGCGATCCTGCTTGCGTTTTGTAGCTTTCTTGGCCTTGTACACTGGCGCTGGAAGCATAGTCTTCTCATACTTGACGGCTTTGCCGCCGTTTTCCCGGTACATGAACAGTGCATCTCTGGTCAACAACCATTGCAGATGACGCCAATGGGGTGTCGCCTTGATATACAAACTAATCTGCGGATCGATCCATCCTGCAAACCAAGCGATCTGGTCTGCTAGCAAGCGCATGCTGGTAATGGTTTGCCGAGGCCGGCGAGGAACGAAACCTCGACGCCCATAGGCATCGAATTCGGCCGTTTTCCACAGTGAATCGTGATGGCCAATACGATTTCGGACGTCACGCATCTGGTAAAGCAGGCTAGCTATTCGGTCGACAAGGGCTGGATCACCGAAGACGCCATTGCTCAGATCAGGAATGCTCGGGAACGCAACTGCCAAAACGCGCGCCTGCATGCCTTTTGGGTGAGAATTGTGTTTCAACCCGTTTACGATTGCCTCCCAGAAGCCAAAGGCGACTTTCGCGACGATATCGTCCACGGTTACCCTGCAGCCCTTACCTTTGCTCTTCTTGATTTTTTCGACTGCGCCGAGCACATCGTCGTGAGTACGGGGACTCAGCTTGTGCCAAGACGTTAACCCACCGGGACTAGAGCGGTTGGGGCGCGTCTTGAGCATCCACTCAAAGCTTTCTGTGTTTCCGTAGTACTGCGACAGACCACGATGCAAAGCGTTACGCAAGCTCACCTCGAGGTCGCCCAAAATCGGTAACAGCGCTGCCCCTACCGCCTGGGTCCACGCATAGCAACCATAGAGGTCGCTCTCGCTAGTGGTTTTGAAGAATTCTTCGAGGGTTTTGAGCCGGGCAGCGGTCAGATGAACGAGCATGAGGCACCTTGTCAGCAGATCGATTTTCTACTATCTTGTTATTCGACACGCGGGTTTTCCGGATTTCCGGTCGTGCCCGTGTACCCTGAGTGAGAACCCCGCCTAGCTGCGGGGTTTTTGCTTTTTATGGCTTGGGTACACCTCGGTAGTCATAACCGATTCGTGCGAGCAGCTCCTCCAGCTTTTCTTCAAGGGTCGCCAGCTCACATTCGAGCTGCAGTCGCTCGGCCCGGAGCACGTCTACATTGACCGGCTCCTCCATTTCGACGTGCTCGACATAGCGCGGAACCGAGAGGTTGTAATCGTGCTGCGCAATCTCAGCCTGTGACACCACCCGCGCAACCTGAGCCACGTCGTTCCTCGCTTGGTAGGTGGCCTCAATGAAACTCAAGTCACTCTCATTCAAGCGATTACGAATCTTTCCAGACTCAAAAGTACGGCTAGCATCAACGAACAGCACGTCATCTGCTTTTCTGTCCTTACGCAGCAGCAAAATCGCCGTCGGAATACCCGTGTGAGTGAAAAGCTTGGGAGGAAGAGCTATCACCGCATCAATCAGCTTGTCGTTAATCAAGTGCATGCGAATCTGGCCTTCCACCCCGCTGCGGAACAGAACGCCATGTGACACCACCACCGCCATGCGGCCATGAGGCTTCAAGCTTCTGAGCATGTGGCTAATGAATGCGAAGTCTGCCGACGCGCGGGGCGGGATCCCGCGGAGATAACGCCCGAACGAATCACGAGTTGCATCCTCATGCCCCCACTCTCGTCTCGAAAAGGGAGGCTGGGACACTGCGATATCGAAGGTCATCAGCTCGCCAGCCTGGCTCAGCAGCGTAGGGTTTCGCAAGCTGTCACCCCATTCAAGGCGATAGCTATCCTCGCCATGCAGAACCATGTTCATCCGCGAAAATGCCAGCGTGTCTGCATTCACTTCCTGGCCATACAGACTCGCGCCCTGCCCAACATTGGAAAGCCGAGCCTGTTTTCCGCATTCAATTAGGGAACGGCCTACACCGAGGCACGGGTCATAGACCGACTCACCCGCTGCGGGACGCACCAGTCGTGCCAATAATCGCGAAACTTCCGGGGGCGTCACGGCCTCCCCATCGCGCTTGCCACAAGCGTCATCTATAAAAGCCCACAACGCATCACATACCTGTGCAGCAGTACATGGCGCCTTACGATGCTCACTATTGAAGTTCAGGACGGGAGCGTCGAATGCTTCCAGTAATTGGCTGAGCAAAATGTCTGCCCGCGCCGTCGCACCAAGCTTGGCCGAACAGAAATCGATACCGTCGAACATACCGGAGAGCTCATCGTTGGCTTGCTCTAACAAGCGCAGCGCATTATTGATACGCTCGCCGTTATAAGGTTCAGAGCGGGCACCCTTGAGCTGCTGAAAGTGCGCATGCTTTGGTACCCGATAGCTCAAGCGATTGCTGCATGCAGAGTCAGAAGCATCAGAAAGGTATTTCAGCACCAGCAAGGGCAGGACAAAGTGCTTGCTTTCTTCGCAAATACTACTCCCTCTGAAGACCTCAAAAATTTTGGCGATAGCCAAAGAAATCGCAGCGTCCTTATTTTGATCAGCCATGACTGGCGCCCTCTGCGTGCAGGAAAGACGACGTCACGTACGCAACCTCTTCCTTATCCAACTCACTCAGCCGATGCCGGATGGCCCCAATCCGCTGGACCGTGCGATCTAAATCGGCGATCAATAGCTGCTTGTCAAAGTCTGGCAGCTCTATTGCCAAGCTAAGCAGCGCAATTTTAGTGAGCGCTTTGATGCTAGTCCCAGTCAACATTGAGCCCAGCTTCGCCTGAGTGGATTTCTTGTTCAGGTACCATGCTAGATAGCGCGCATCCAGCGTGGAATGAGGTGTGATGATATTCAACTGACCCAACGGGAACACCGGCGCACTTGCACCTTCGTAGACCCACGATCTGTAGTAATCCCCCCTGGAGGGAATCACGACATCACCAGGCTGTAAGCATTGCCCGAGCAGGCTTTCATCAACCGAGATGCGCGGAAGTTCGTCCCAGCGCAGTGGCTTGGCGGATACCAAATCCCTGATGGCCAAAGCCCGCACGTTCCCGTCCGGAGCCTCTTGAGGAGCCTGGGTCCTGAAGACCATGGCCGTGCGGATTTGGGCGTGATTGCTGAGCTCAACGGCTTCCACTGCAAATAACTCTACTTCACCAAGATGAAGAGATAGTAATCGTGCCTAGCCCACCTCGCAAGTAGAATCATTTGCTGCATAGGAAATTTCCTGCAAGGCCTAGCAATTGACCTCACAAGACGGGCTCAAAGTCGGACAGAGGCGCGTCGAGTTAGACGATTCGAGGGGATCCGGTATCAATCCCGCTGACCGTACGACCGCTACCTCGTCGGTAAGAAAATCCACGGTTTCGACCGTCATCAGGGCATATGCAGGTCGGAGGATCGAACTGAGAGCCCCGCTTCTGATACTGGCAGCATGCCTCTATCTCTTCTGATAAAGTCCGCAGCATGTCATAGGGATACGGTCAGCCATGGACAAGAAATCACTTTCCGAGCGGGACATCTGTAGTAAATACATCGCCCCAGCTATCCAGCAATCTGGGTGGGACATGCACAAACAGGTGCGTGAGGAAGTCAGTTTCACCAAAGGCCGGATTATGGTCCGTGGCAAGCTTCACAGCCGGGGCGAAGCACGCCGTGCAGACTTCATTCTCTACCACCAAGCCAACCTGCCCATCGCTGTGATCGAGGCGAAGGATAACAAGCACTCGATTGGCTCCGGTATGCAGCAAGCTCTTGGCTATGCAGAAGCGTTGGATGTGCCGTTCGTATTCTCCAGCAATGGCGATGGCTTCCTCTTTCATGATCGCAGTGGGACAGGCAGCAAGGTCGAAACGGAACTTTCCCTGGATCAGTTCCCTAGTCCTGCCGAACTTTGGCACCGCTACTGCCAATGGAAGGGATTGGACAATGCTGCTCAACACAAGATAGAAGCGCCCTACTACGACGACGGCTCCGGCCGCATGCCGCGCTATTACCAAATGAACGCCATCAACCGCACTGTTGAGGCGGTAGCGCGTGGCCAGGACCGTGTCCTGCTGGTAATGGCAACTGGCACCGGAAAAACCTACACCGCCTTTCAAATCATCTGGCGACTGTGGAAATCAAAACAGAAAAAAAGAATCCTGTTCCTTGCCGACCGCAACATCCTGGTCGACCAGACAAAGAACAACGACTTTAAGCCCTTCGGCCAGGCGATGACCAAAATCGCGAGGCGCCAGATAGACACCTCCTACGAGATCTACCTGTCGCTCTATCAGGCGGTGACTGGCGCTGAAGAAGAGATGAACGTCTACAAGCAGTTCTCCCGCGACTTTTTCGACTTGATCGTGATCGACGAATGCCACCGAGGCAGCGCCGCCGAGGACTCCGCTTGGCGCGAGATTCTTGACTACTTCTCCAACGCCACCCATGTTGGCCTCACCGCAACACCGAAGGAAACCAAAGAGGTGTCCAGCATCACCTACTTCGGTGAGCCGGTTTACAGCTACACCCTCAAACAGGGCATCGAGGACGGTTTTCTCGCGCCCTATAAAGTGGTGCGGATAGACTTCGACAAAGACCTGCAAGGCTGGCGCCCACCCAAGGGCATGCTCGACAAGAATGGCGAGCTGATCGAAGACCGCATCTACAACCTCAAGGACATGGATCGCACCCTGGTCATCGAGGCGCGTACCCTACTGGTGGCGCAGAAGGTCACCGAGTTCCTCAAGGCCTCCGACCCGTTCCTGAAAACCATCGTCTTCTGCGACGATATCAATCACGCCGAGCGTATGCGCCAGGCCTTGCTCAACCTCAACCCCGAGCGCGTGGCTGAGAACCGCAAGTACGTCATGCGCATCACCGGCGATGATCAGGAAGGCAAGGCCGAGCTGGATAACTTCATCAACCCGGAAGAGCGCTACCCGGTCATCGCCACCACCAGCAAGCTGATGACCACCGGTGTTGATGCGCAGACTTGCAAGCTGATCGTGCTCGACCAGCACATCAAGTCGATGACCGAGTTCAAGCAGATCATCGGCCGTGGCACCCGCATCAATGAAGACTTCGCCAAATACTGGTTCACCATCATGGACTTCAAGAAAGCGACCGAGCTGTTTGCCGACCCGGCCTTCGACGGTGACCCGGTGGTGGTCTACGCCCCCGAAGGCAGCGAGCCGCCAGTCCCGCCCGACGATTTACTTGAAGGCGATGGCATCAGCGCAGGCAGCGATGGAGAAGGTGATGATCTGGACTTTACCGGCGAGGAAGACGGCAAGAGGCGCATCAAGTACATCATCGACAGCATCCCGATTTATGTCATCGCCGAGCGTGTGCAGTACTACGGCCCGGATGGCCGACTGATCACCGAATCGCTGCACGACTACACCCGCACCTGCGTACAAAAACAGTTCGCCTCGCTGGACGATTTTCTGCGCCATTGGAGTGATGCCGAGCAGAAAAAGGCCATCATCGACGAAATGGCAGCCCAAGGCGTGATGTGGGAGGCCCTGGCCGAAGAGGTGGAAAAGAAACAAGGCAAGCCACTCGATCCGTTTGACTTGATCTGCCACGTCGCCTTCGACCAACCGCCGCTGTCGCGTAAAGAGCGCGCCGAACAGGTGAAAAAGCGTAACTACTTCGCCAAGTACTCCGGTGCAGCCCGCCAGGTGCTGGAAGCGCTGCTGGATAAATACGCCGACACCGGCATTGAGCACATCGAAGACATCAAGATCCTTCTGCTCGATCCTTTTAACCAGCTCGGTGCCCCCGTCGAACTGGTTAAAGCCTTTGGCGGCAAAGCTGGCTACAACAAAGCTATCCATGAACTGGAAGACGCGCTGTACGCCAGTTAATCCTCTCTACCCGTAGGGTGGGCAACGGCGGAGCCTTGCCCACCTAAGCAGCCAACTCCATTACAATCCCCCGCTTTGCCACACCGATTGAGAATTCGTTATGTCCATCAGCTCCACCATCAAGTCCATCCAGGACATCATGCGCAAAGACGTCGGCGTCGATGGCGACGCCCAGCGCATTGGTCAGCTGGTCTGGCTGCTGTTCCTCAAGATCTTCGATGACCGCGAGCTGGAATGGGAACTGATGGACGACAACTACAAGTCGCCCATCCCCGACAGTTGCCGCTGGCGTACCTGGGCCGCAGACCCGGAAGGCATGACCGGCGATGCGCTGAAGGACTTTATCGACAACAACCTCTTCCCCCAGCTGCAGAACCTGCACGAATACAGCAACACGCCGTCGGCCTTTGTGGTTCGCAGCGTGTTTGAAGACGCCTACAACTACATGAAGTCCGGCCAGTTGCTGCGCCAAGTGATTAACAAGATTCAGGAAGGCGTGGACTTCAACAAAGCCCAAGAGCGCCACGAGTTCGGCAACCTTTACGAACAACTCCTGCGCGACTTGCAGAACGCCGGCAACGCCGGTGAATTCTACACCCCGCGTCCGGTCACCGAATTTATGGTGCGCATGGTCGACCCCAAGCTGGACGAAAAAGTCATGGACCCGGCCTGCGGCACGGGTGGCTTTCTCACCTGTGCCATCGAGCACAAACGCAGCCGCTATGTGAAAACCACCGAGGATGAACGCACCCTGCAGGCCAGCATTTTCGGCGTGGAGAAAAAGCCGCTGCCGCACCTGCTGGCCACCACCAATATGATCCTGCACGGCATCGAGGTGCCCAGCCAGATCCGCCACGACAACACGTTGAGCAAACCACTAATCAGCTGGGGACCGAGCGAACGCGTGCATTGCATCGTCGCTAACCCGCCGTTCGGCGGTATGGAAGAAGACGGCATCGAAACCAACTTCCCCGCTGCCTTCCGCACCCGAGAAACAGCCGATCTATTCCTGGTGCTGATCATGCAGTTACTGAAGGACGGCGGCCGTGCCGCCGTGGTGCTGCCCGATGGCTTCCTGTTTGGCGAAGGCATCAAAAGCCGCATCAAGGAAAAGCTGCTCACCGAGTGCAACCTGCACACCATCGTTCGCCTGCCCAACGGTGTATTCAACCCCTACACTGGCATCAAAACCAACCTGCTGTTCTTCACCAAAGGCACACCCACCAAACAGGTGTGGTACTACGAACATCAGTACCCGGCCGGCGTGAAGAACTACTCCAAGACCCGCCCCATGCGCATCGAAGAATTCGCCGTCGAAGAAGCATGGTGGGGCAGCGAGGCCGATGGCTTTTCTGCACGGAAGGAGAACGAATTCGCGTGGCAGGTCAGCATCGAAGAGCTGCAAGCCCGCAACTGGAACCTCGACTGCAAAAACCCGCATATCGGTGAGCAGATCAGCCATGACCCAAATGAACTGCTGCTTAACTATGCCAAGCTGCAAGGCGAAATCAGCGACCTGCGCGACCAGCTCAAGGCAGTACTGGCTGAAGCCCTGGAGCGTCAGGTATGACCGCACTGCTGACTGACAATCTCCCTTTGTTAGCTGGTTCACCTAATGGAATAAAAAAACTGCGTGAACTGATTTTGGAACTGGCCGTGCGCGGCAAGTTGGTACAGCAGATTTCGGATGATAAAAAATCGAGCTACTGGGTTGATCTTATTGAATTAGAGAAGACACGGCTGGTGGATGCTGGGCTTTTGAAAAAGCCAAAAAAGGCTTTTGGGGCGATGTTGGAAGAATTGAATGCCAAAATTCCGGGCTCGTGGTGCTGGGTGACACTCGCGGATATTACATTAGGTATGGACTCTGGCTGGAGTCCAGCATGTGAGCCAAATCCATCTCCGAGCAATGGCGTTTGGGGCGTACTGAAAACAACAGCTGTTCAGGTGATGCATTATCTTCAGGAAGAAAACAAGGAACTCCCAGCTAAACTTGAGCCTCGGCCTGATGCAGAAGTCAAAATTGGGGATATTCTTTTTACTCGTGCAGGTCCTATCAACAGAGTAGGGATTTCTTGCTTCGTCGAAAACACAAGACCCCGTCTCATGATTTCGGACAAAATCATCCGTTTCCATCCAGTAGAGGTTGGGGTATACGGTCGATACATAGCTCTTTGCCTGAACTCTGGTACTACGGCCAGCTATCTGGAGAACGCCAAATCCGGTATGGCTGCGAGCCAAGTGAACATTTCACAAGAAAAACTGAAGCTAGCCCCTATTCCTTTAGCTCCACTACCGGAGCAGCATCGTATCGTCGCCAAAGTCGATGAGCTGATGGCCCTCTGCGACCGCCTGGAGGCCCAGCAGACCGACGCTGAAAACGCCCACGCCCAACTGGTACAAGCGCTGCTCGACAGCCTGACCCAAGCCAGCGACGCCACCGACTTCGCCGCCAACTGGCAACGTCTGGCCGAACACTTCCACACCCTGTTCACCACCGAACCCAGCGTCGACGCCCTCAAACAAACCCTGCTGCAACTGGCCGTAATGGGTAAGCTGGTACCGCAAAACTCTAACGATGAGCCTGCGAGTAAGCTGGTGGAACGAATTCAAACCGCGAAGCAGCGCTATCTGGCCAAATCAAGGACACGTAAACAAAAGGATCTCACTACAGAATCGCGCTTGGAACCACCCTTTGAAGTTCCTGCGTGCTGGGAGTGGCAAACCATTGATGAAGTTCTGCACGTGACGGGCGGCGTTACCCTTGGGCGGAAACTTGGCGGCCGCAAACTGCTATCCAAGCCCTACCTCCGCGTGGCGAATGTCCAGCGTGGACGCTTGGAGCTGGACCACATTAAGGAAGTCGAAGTCCCGGAAGACGAAATCGAAAAATACCTACTTCAGAGTGGTGACCTGCTGATTACCGAAGGTGGTGATTGGGACAAGGTTGGGCGTACAGCAACTTGGCGTGATGAGCTACCTGAATGCCTTCACCAAAATCACGTTTTCCGGGCGCGTGCGGTGATTGCAGATTGGGAGCCACGCTGGGCAGAGATGTATCTAAACTCGGCCTCAGCAAGAGAATATTTCGCAGGCTCTTCAAAGCAGACCACAAACCTTGCATCCATCAACATGACCCAACTTCGGGCGTGTGCGTTCCCCTTACCCCCACTCCCAGAACAACACCGCATCGTCGCCAAAGTCGATCAGTTGATGGCCCTCTGCGACCAACTGAAAACCCACCTGACCGAGGCCCGCCAACTCAATGAACAACTGGCCAACACTCTGGTTGAGCAAGCCGTGGCCTAGCGGCTTGCAGGCTGCATTACGTTAAGGACAGCCCCATGCCCATCAAAACACAAATCTGGACGGTCGGTGGCCAACCCAGCCAGTTGCATGAGTGCATCCTGCCCAGCGAACAGTTGCTGGAAGACATGATCGTCAGCGCGCCACGGCTGCTGTCGGAGGAGTGGATGCTGATCGGCCGTCAGGAAAGCACCGGACTGGGAGGGCGAATCGATCTGCTGGCCATCGCCCCGGATGCCTCCCTGGTGCTGATCGAACTCAAGCGCAACCGCACCCCGCGTGATGTGGTGGCGCAGGCGCTGGACTATGCCTCGTGGGTGGAAAAACTGGCCGCCGAGGATATTGCCGCCATCTACAAACGCTATCGCCAGAACGCCGATTTGGCGGCGGATTTTCAGGCCTACTTCGGCCTGCCGCTGGATGAAGAGGCGCTCAACCAGAGTCACCAGATCATCATCGTCGCGTCCGGGCTAGACGCAAGCAGCGAGCGTATCGTGGCGTACCTCAGCGAGCGGGATATCGCCATCAACGTGCTGTGCTTTCAGGTGTTCCGGCAGGGCGAGCAACAACTGATTAGCCGTTCCTGGCTACTCGACCCCGTAGAAACCCAGGCCAATGCCAGCAACACCCGCAGCGACGGCCCTAGTGAGCCGTGGAATGGTGAGTTTTATTGCTCGTTTGGCCACAGCTCGACGCGTTCTTGGCTGGATGCGCAAGCCTTCGGTTTTATCTGTGGAGGTGGCGGCAACTGGTACAGCAACAGCCTGAAGATGCTCGCGCCCGGCGACCGGGTGTGGGTCAACATTCCGCAGCAAGGGTACGTTGGTGTCGGCCGTGTAACCGGCCGGACCACAGCAGCGGCAGACTTCACCGTGCCCTACAACGGCGTCGACACGCCGGTGCTGCAAGCCGCCAAACGTGGTACCTACCACGCCGAATACAGCAACGACCCAGAGCTGTGCGAGTACTTCGTGCCTGTGGAATGGCTGCAGACCGTGCCGGTTGAACAGGCCATCAAGGAAGTCGGTCTGTTCGGTAACCAAAATACCGTCTGCCGCCCAACCACACCCAAGTGGCGTTGGACGATAGAGCGGTTGAAGGTTCGTTTGCTCAATAAGTCGCAATGATCATTCGACTCATCCGGACAAGCTATCGGCTCTGGCACCTAGCGATCTAAATCACCACCGGTAATCTGCCCAGCCAAAAGGATAACAAGTCTGGCGGACGGTCGCGGAAATCACCTTGGCTAAGATAGTGGTGGATATGGCAGGCTCCATTCTTGGGGGTGCCGTGCTTCCGACTCGTTGACAGGAAACGGATTAGGCACTCTGCTCAATTCGAGCCCACCCTAGATAATTTGGATAATCAGATAACGATCCCCGAAGCTTTACCTTGCGTTCAGCGCAAATGGCATTCCAAACGGTATTCCACGTATCTAACAAGGATAACAAATAGGCCAGAAAATCAATTAGATGAACTCAAAATTCAAATCCCCCCGGCCCCACCAATAATCGTTCAACAACGCCCCCCCCCCACTTCGCTCCCTGACTTCCCCCCAAAGAAACCTACCTCTCCTACCGCCCCACCCCATTAACAAACATCACCACCTCCAACGCCCGCACCCCAGAAACCGCATACCCCATCTTGCCATTCACCGATTCATGAAGCCCACCAAACCGCCCATCCTTCCGCAACTCCCGCAGCCGCCCCAGATACCTTCCATACTCAGCCACATTGTTCACCCGATACTGATGCGGCTCCTTCAAATGCATGAATCGATAAATCCTCGAATCCCAAATCGCAAATTCCTTAGGATTCACAAAGTGCAACAGCTTGGACGCCCCCACCACCGATCGGTTGACCAACTGGGCAAGCTGCCCGATTTCAACCTCGCTGAGGCAACCCTCGGCTCGCGCCTTGTTGAGCAGCGCCGCGCCTTGGCGCACATCGAGAGACTCACTGGCATGTATCTCCAGAATGGTCGGCATCCACCCGTAAACCATATGTGCGGCACAAACGAAGTCCTGTTCGTCCAGTTCCTTGCGCGATTGCAGCGCGGCCAGAATGTGCGGGTATGCACGAATATACGACTGTGCCCGGTCTATCTGGGTCGTCGGTTCTAGCTGGAAAACGTCCTGCATGTGCAATGCCCTCAAACGGAAAATGGTCTCCCTGCATCAATCGGAAGCCTGTGCAAATGCTCCAAAGGACAGGCGACGCAGGGTTCGACGAAGAAGAATCACGGGGAAACAGGGGGGCAGCGATGGGGTCATAGAAGGCATTCTGCCGAGACGCTGCGACCAGAAACAACCTGGCCATCGCAGCGTTTCTGCAAGGGTAGAGGCAGGTCAATCAACCTGCCTTTACCCACTTGATCAATCAAACAGGCTTGCGATGCCAGCAATAATTGCACCGCCTACAGCCAGCGGTATCGCAACCGGTGCAGCTGCAACGCCTACTACGGCAGCCCCAACGGTCAGCGTGCCGGCTGCGACGGCACCAATTGCAGCGCCAGAACCCGCGGCCACGGCAGTTCTGCCGATACTCACTTCATCCGTACCGGTAATGGTTTTCGAAAGCTCATTGCCCGCCACCCCGATTCCAACCATTTTCTCGATCGTCATATCAGTCTTCCCTTGCTTCAGACAATAAACGCCACAGGCTGTACGCCGTGACACAGTGAATTGAACGTGACACACAGAGCTTGAAGTGCCTGTACCGGGGACAACTGCTTGTTTTGCCCCTCACCAGTAGTGGCACTATAGCACCATCGCAGTGATCAGAATCGTCCTGCGGTTGCCACTGCTTACTTACCGTTCCGAGCCTCGATCAACATACGCTCGAGCAAGGCGAGTAGGTCATCAGGGTCAATTTCTTCAAAGTCACCCTGCTCCTGCGCCAGAATCATTGCCGCGAACGCTTCGCTGTACTCGGCCTCATCTTCAGCCTGCGGGGCGAGAGGGTCATCCGAGTCGCCTCGTTCCTGTTCGTTACTCATCATGAACCCCACTGACAAAGTGCTCGTCAACCGAACGGTCGCAACAGCTTCGCCTTGAGTATCTCCAGCTGCTTGGCAGCCCGGACCTGCAGCTGGGTGTTCTGGCATGAAGGGCAGGTCGAGAACCAGTCTCGTCCCTCATACAACGCATCACTGGCCGGTATCGTCGTGGCATGCCAGCGGCATCTGGAACAGCTGAAGGTAAACGGATGAGGTGGTCTGGGCATTGGCGGCGGCACCCTTGGCGAGCTGATAACAAACGATGCGGTCGAACTTGCGGCCCTGTCTCAGGCCGGATCAGTGGCGCGCTTTTCCAGCTCTTGCTTCATCGCCAAGTATTCACGGACAAACTCGTAGCCCTTCTTGGCAACGACAACAACGCCAACAATTGCGAACAGATTCTTCATGGCATGACCTCTTCGAACAGAAAGGATGCTGGAACGCCGTTCACGCGTCATACCGGCAACCTTGCAGGTGGTGTCCAATGGCCATACCCTAGGCAAATTGCCACGCTACGTCGACGTTGTCTGTTCATACAGGTAAACAAATTGAGCGGGTTTCAATGTGCAATGCTGAGGTCTCTCACGTTCTGCGCAGCCCTGCCGACACAATACGTAAAGAATAAAGACACATAGTGCTGAACCGTAACCAGTTGCGTGACTGCTCGTAGGCTAGCCAAGCCTCTATCACTCCCCCTTTCCCTATGCCGCGCGTAAGCCGATTACTTCGCCATGCAAACCCAACAAGTCAAACAGGAAGACATCATGACTGCTGCTGAAGACCTCCCCGAGGGCCTCTATCTCAAGTTGATAGAGCACGTCAGCACCTTGCTCAAAGCGTTGGCGCGCAATGTCGACGATCCTAAGCTTGCCTCGGCTCAGGCAGAAGCACAGAACAGGCTCAAGGACATCGAACAGGCGCTGATCAAAGCCATCAACGACCTGAAGGAAAACGCCGAGCACAAGACTTTCACCGTTGCGTTCTACGGTGAGACCAACGCAGGCAAGTCGACGTTGATCGAAACCTTGCGCATTCTGCTCAACGAAAACACCAAGCAGGCGCAGCGCCAGCGTTTCAAAGAGCTGCAACAGCAGTCGGGGCTGAGCGAAACGGCGCTCCAGACACTGGAAGCTGAAATCGAGTCACTGAGCACGCGCGTGGCGCAGAGCGAAAGCGAACTGGCAGCCGTCAATGCGCGCCATGACCAGCGTCAGGTTGAACAACAGGTGCAGGAAGATGCCCTGAGCGCGCGGATCGACGAGCAAAAGCGCAACGCAGGCCTTTTCCAGCGAATTCTCAACTTGCTGCGCAAGCTTCCCGAGGAAATCGCACTGGTGCAGTTGCAGGCCGGTGCCGCCGTGCTGCCGGTGCAGCGTGAGGCCGAGCTGGCCCAGGTGCGTCAGCAGAGCGAGGATGTCCAGCGCCAGCTCGGCGAAAACCGCCAACGCCATGCAACAGCCATGGGCAGTCTGCAGCAGTTGGCCGACTACGAGGACGGTACCATCATCGGTGATGGCCGCGCCGACTTCACCCGGCAAACCCAGGCGTACACCTTCGACGCTGACGGGCAGCATTTTCAGCTGCTCGACGTTCCCGGTATCGAGGGCGACGAGACCAAGGTCAGCGAACAGATCAGCAAAGCGGTCAAGCGCGCCCATGCGGTATTCTACGTAACGTCCAAGGCGGCGCCACCACAAACCGGTGATGCCGGCCGACCAGGCACCCTGGAAAAGATCAAGGCGCAACTGGATGCACAGACCGAAGTCTGGACGCTCTACAACAAACGCATCACAAACCCGATAGCCCTGCAGAAGCCTTCGCTTGTGAGCGCTGACGAGCAGGCCAGCCTCGACGACCTGGACAAGGTCATGCGCGGGCAACTGACCGAGCACTACCAGCGCAGCATGACCCTCTGCGCCCTGCCCGCCTTCTATGCCGCCGCAGATTGCCTGGTGCCGCGCTCGACGGCTGCGCTCAGCCGCAAGAAGTTCCTCGATGCCATGCCGCCGGATGCATTGCTGGAGAAGTCCGGGATCAAGCAGTTCTACCAGCACCTGACACGTGATTTGGTCACAGATGTGAAAGCCAAGATCCGTCGTTCGAACATGAACAAGGTTCAGCTCGCAGTGGCCGACGTCAGCAAAGAGGTCAAGGCGATCCAGATGACGCAATTTGCCCCATTGGCGAAGAAGCTGCATGAGGAAGGCCAAAATGCCTGCGACCAGCTGCAGATCGCATTCAAGGCGCTCAACAGCCGCCTGCGCAATGTGGGAGAAAAGGCTGTCGGCGAATTCGAGGACGCGGTGCGCAATCGTATCTATGCGCGCATCGATGACAACATCAGCAACGACGACTTCAAGGCGGCGCTCGAGCATGCGTTCAAGGTCCAGCAAACCAAACTGCAAGACAACCTTCCCGCTGAACTCGACAAGCAAGTTGAAAAATTCCAGAGCGATGTCAGTGACATTGTTCAGCGTTTCGAGGCGCATGCCAAAGACCTGATGGCCGGTTACTCGCAAATCGGCAAGGCGCGCCTGGCAAACGACTTCAACCTGAAGGTGGACATCGACAACGGCATCAATGTGATAGGCCTACTGGCCAGCCTGGCCGGTGGTGCGGCGCTGTTCTGGAACCCGGTTGGCTGGGTGCTGATGACGCTCGGTATTGCTGGGGTACTGGTCGGTGTTGCCAAGGCGGTATGGGGCTTCTTTGACAGCGACTACAAAAAAGGCCAGCAACGCAAATCGGCCGATGAAAACCTCGAGAGCGCCTGCGAGTCCATCCGCGACAGCTTCCGGCAAACCCTGTTGCAGTCCCTGCCGCCACTGGAAGAAAAAATCGAACAGATCAGCACGGCCTTGCAGCAACCCGCGCAGCAAGCAAAACACATTCACCAGAAGCTCGACGCGGCCCATCTTGGCCTGAAAAAAATCGCCAGCGACCTCCAAGCACAAGGAACTGCAGCATGAATTCGACCCTTGAACTCTTTCAGAACCAGAACAACCAGGCACTGAAACTGCTGGAGAAACTGCGCGGGTTCCTCACCCAAGGTGCTGCGCTTGGCGTCAACATCGACCCGACCCTGCTGAGCAAGCTCGAGCATGCCAGCCAGAACCTGGCCAATGACAAGCTCAAGGTTGCCTTGATTGGTGGCTTCTCGGAAGGCAAGACCTCCATCGCCGCGGCGTGGATGGAGCGCCTGGACAAGTCCAGCATGGACATCAGCCAGAGGGAGTCCTCCAAAGAGGTGAAAGTCTACGAGGTCGACAACAACTTCGTACTGATCGACACCCCCGGCCTGTTCGGCTTCAAGGAAGAGTACAACTCCGATATCGATGCCATGGAGAAGTACAAGGACATCACCCGCAAGTACGTCAGCGAAGCCCACCTGGTGCTGTACGTGATGAATTCGACCAACCCGATCAAGGACAGCCACAAGGATGACCTGAACTGGCTGTTCCGCACGCTCGACTTGCTGCCGCGCACCGTGTTCGTGTTGAGCCGTTTCGACGAGGTGGCCGACGTTGAGGATGAAGCCAGCTACACGCAACACCTGCAAATCAAACGCAACAATGTCGAAAGCCGGCTGCGCGAGTCCATTGGCGCCACGGATGCCGAGGTGGCCGCACTGAGCATCGTCGCGGTGGCGGCAAACCCATTCGACATGGGCACCGAGTACTGGCTCGAGCGCCTGGGCCAGTTCAAGGCGCTGTCGCACATCGCCAGCCTGCAACAAGCCACGACGGGCAAGATTCAGTCCAGTGGTGGCCCGGCGGCAATCGTCGAGCAGGCACGCAAGAGCGTCATCCTCGATGTGCTGCACAAGGAGTTGCCGGTTGCGGTGCTGAACGACCAGCGCCTGGGCGATGAAGTGGAGCGCCTGAGTGGCGTCAGCCGCACGCTCAGCCGCCAGCTGATAGGCGCCAAGGGCCAGATTGCAGAGGTCCGTTCAGGGCTGCGCGAATTCGTCTCGCGCTACTTCGCCGGGTTGATCATGCGCACCCAGGGCCTGACCCAGGAAACCTTCAACGAGTTCTTCGAACGCGAGATCGGCCGTGACGGCGTCATGGTGACCACGCGCCTGCAAAATGAGTTCGATCAACAACTCAATGGTGTGAGCCAGGAACTCAGCCGCATGCGCTTGAGCTTCGACTCAGAGATCAACCACTTCAACACCAACGTGATCAACCTGGGCAAGCAAGGCGTCAACTATGTGGTCAAGGGCAACCTGATCAACAACGGCAGCATTCTGGCTGCCCGCGATGGCATCGTCAGCGTGGCCAAGACGTTTGGCGTGGACCTGGCCAAGACGCTCAAGTTCAAGCCTTGGGGCGCCGTGAACCTGGCCAAGAACCTCAATGGCATCCTGTCGGTGGCGGGCCTGGCGCTCGAGGCCTGGGACAGCTACGAGCGCAATAAGCGCGAAGAGCAGTTCAGGTCTGCCATTGGCGAAATGGTGGAAAACTTCAACAAACAGCGTGAAGAGCTGCTGGCGTTGATCAACCACCCGAGCTTCGAGACGCAGTTCTTCCCGGACTATGCCTCGCTTCAGAGCAATGCGGCAGACGTTGAGACTGCTATCCAGACGCAGAACCAGCTGCGTGGGCAGTTCCAGGAGTGGCGTCAAAGCGGTGAGTTGATCGAGGCGCAGTTCACCCGCATCGAGAGCTAAGGTTCGCGCCCAGGCCATCCATGCGTTCTGGCCGTGGGCGTCAACCGGGAAGATGAGGCCGCGCTGCGGCCCATCGCCAACATGCCGGTGGTGGACCGCAGTGCAGTCAGGCAGCACCCTTCAAGAACTGGCTTCTGGAACCATCCTGCACGCCGGCCGAGGAAACGGTTCCTGGCGTGGCGATCCGTCGTCGTCCCCCAGGGGGCTGAAGCTCGGAGCGCTAGCATTGAGGTTGTCCACGAAATCCTCACTCAGACCTGCCGCTTGCTTGAGTGAGGGGGATATCACCACACCATGCAACTGCGCCCGCAGGTCATCCCAACGCTCGCGCAGTACCGCCCAGTTACCTTCATCGTAAGTACCGCGAAACACCACCGGGCGCACCTGAATGGTAGGCAACTGCGCACCCGGCTCACTCAGCGCTTTTTCCAGTGTGCGCTCCCAAAGACTACCGACACGGTCCACCCGTCCAATCTGCTGCTCGACGACGCCTGGGTTCCACTCGGGATGCAACAGCACCACCGTCTTGCAAGCTTTGTGCAGGTTCAAACCTTCCCGACCGACCACGGACTGGGCGACCAGAACACGCGGGTGGCTGTGGGGCCGGTTGAACGCGAGCTGAATCAAACGCCGGGTTCGGGCTTGGGTGCCACCGTACATCAAGCGGGCAAAGCCACCTTCCTGACGGCTGAATTCATCCTTGAGGCGATCCTGAAGTTGGTTCCACACGTGCTCGGCCTGCTGCGCCCCAAACAGATCGTCGCTCCCTTCGTAACCTTCCTCGCGCTCACACAGGGCTTCGACAAGCTCTTCAAACGCTTCGGCCAGGTGCGTCGGCGAGTCATGCTCATGCTTGGGCGTCAGCGCATGAAGCGCCTTGGCGACCAGTACCAACGGCGAATCACCGCTTCCTTCATGGCGTTCGATGGCGCGGCGCATCTGGACAAACAGCTGTTGAGCCCGGCGCTTGCTCAACCCAGGCTCAAGCAGCTGCAGCAGTTGCTCCCGGTCCTGGCGGCGGCTTGACTCGAGCGCTCGGTACTGTTTCTCCAACTCAAGGTCCAAGCGCGCGCGCTCAAGCACACCCACACGCTCGAGTTGACGATGCGCGGCTTGGACTGCAGCCCACTCGTCATCATGCACCTTGGCTTGGGCCCAGGGCTCTGCGCGGTCCAACGCACGCAGCATGGCCCTGGCATTGAGCAATGTGACCATCGCCTGCAACGGTGCGGTAAAGCGGCCAAACACCAAGACCTTTTCCGTTTCCGCCGATGGCCGCGAGCCCTGCGTCACCTCCTCGATGGCCGTCACTGCGGCCAAAATTGCCGGGTGGTCAAACAGGGGATCGTCACTTGCCTGAAACGCCTTGCCGATTACCGACTTCCACCAGATGGCCCGCTGTTGTCTCTTGTCCTGATTGCCTAACGCACCGGGCTGTTCGGGGAGCGTCGTGATATCGCCATCCAACTCTTGCTGTTGGCCGTCACGCTCGTCGTCCTGCTTACCATGGTCGAGTAACGCTGCAATGCCGTGGCCATTACCTATGGTCAAGCGCAAGCGCTTGGAGAGTGGGTCGTCAGCCTGGCGGGTAACCACCGAAAGCGCTTCCGCGGCGCACACTGCCTGCTTCCAGGCCGGGGACAAGGTTCGCGTATCGACGGGGATTTCCAGCTCGCGCCGGTAGCCATGCAAAGGTGCCCCGCTGCAGGCCGCATAGTCCCGGACCGACTTGAGCTCGCGCTTGTCGCGACGCAATAGATAAGGCCTCAAAGCCTGCTGGAACAGTGCGGCGACATGCTTGAAAACATCCTGCGCCTGCTCGTTGTGCGGGCACGCCCGCACCCAGGCGCATGCTTGTGAATATCGCTGGAAAATATCCCCCTCTGCCTCGGAATAACCAACGCCCTGCGCATCGATGCGCCCGAGCGTCTGATGCCATTGACTGGCATCCAGCTCGACCGGTGTCGCGGTCAACGCAACGCGGCGCGCGACGTCACTGCGCAAGACGACACTGTCGAGCATCCGTGACAGGCCGCTTTCATCACCACGGCTCTTGTGCGCTTCGTCGATGATCACCAGGTCGAACACCCCCAGCCCGAGGCCGACAGCCTGTTCCAGAGCGGGACGCAAACCAAACTCATGATCGCGCCGGTATCCTGCACGTGCCATGACACCCGGCCAGGGCGTTTTCGAAGAGAGGTCGCTGATCTGTCGGCGTGCCGGGTGCTCCTGCGGCAGGCTTTTGATGAACCCGACAATGGACTGCGCAGCTTGCAAGGGGGTCTCTACCCACCACTCGTCGAGCGTCGCATAACCTCTTTCCGGCCAGGGCTGCCGCCCTTCCTGCAACGGGTTGAATCCATTGGGCGCTCGCCCCGTCGTCGCACGCCGCCAAAATGCGTACAGTGCCGGGAGCAGGGCCCAGCGCCAGGTGCTACTGTCTTCGCCGAGACGCCAGTTGGCAAAAGCATGGGAGATCATCACCAGGTTCTGCGCAAACCAAGGCGTTTGCGCAACGCCCTGCGAACGGCAACCTTCAAGGAACTGCCAGAGGCTGCGCAGCAAGGCAGGCGCCTCTACCCCGCCACCGCGAAGCTCGTCCTGCCACTGAAAACCCAAGCCCGGTGGCACCAGAATGGCAACCCGCCCTCCGGCCTTGATGACACTGTGGGCCAATGCAATCGCAATGCGAGTCTTGCCCATGCCGACCTCGTCGGCAATCACCACGCCGTTGTTGGGCAGCCGAGTCGCCAGGGCACGCACACTAGCGCACTGGCCTTCGTTCAACGTCCACTCCTGGCGTCCACCCGCGTCGGCCAAGGCTTGCAGATGCTCGGCGACCGTGCGCCAACCTTCGAAGCTGCGCCTCATGCTGCGTCTCCTGAGATGTCCTGGAGGTTGGCGGTCTGCCAATGGTCTTCCAACCGCGCCAGCGTCTGTTCGTACAGAGCGCCCTCGGGGGAACTTGAGTTCTCCGCAAATGCAGGCCGGAACGAAGACACTCGCAGAGGGCTTACAGGGTTCAGGCCCAGTTCACGGAAGTACTCCAGTACCTGACTGTCTCGGATTCGCGACAGCGTCTGCTCAAGTCGTGCACACCAGGCCTTCCAATCCGCAGGCAGAAGGCTGGTCTGGCGGTCGGCTATGTTTTCCAGCAACTCCATCATCTGCCGAACCGGGTAGGCAGCCACCGCAGCCCCTTTACCGTCCTTGCCTTGGCTCTCAGTGCCCGCCTCGATGTCCTCGGCTTCCGCGTCCATGCCGTCATACACCGCTGGAAATTCCGCAAGCCCCCACCACGCTTCGGAGAAGTCCAGGGCCGTTAGCGGTGCCGCGGCCAACCGACCAAACTCATCCATGACCGGCACCTGGCATTCATACCGATTACCCTGCGCAAGCCAGCGCAAACGCACCTGGCGAGGCCGTGGCCCCAGCCAGACAACACCTTGATCATCCACCGCGCATGCCTCGCCCGCAGTACTCAGTACCTCGCACTGCGTCAGCTCATCTCCCTGGGCCAGCAAATGCCCGCCATCGCGCGTGGGCGACCATTGCAACCAGGCCAAAGGCGGCGCGATGAAGCCGTCCTCGGCGGGCGGCAAGCGTTCGCCAGCACACAAGCCTGCCCCACAGGTGATTTCAGCTGCCTGACGAATGGGCAAAAAGCGCTCGACCGCCATCGTGGACGCAGCGTTTGCGCCCTCCCCCCACTCCAGTCCCTTGGGTGCGAAGATCACCCCTGCCTCAAGATTCCCACCTTGTGTGGACATGCGGCTGGCGAAACCGGGATGGGTCAAATTACCCGAGCCAAGGTACACCCAGGCGCTTAGGCACGCACCGCTGCCGCTTCTTCTTCCGGCACTGAACAGGAACTTGGCATGCAAGGCTCGCCCGCCGTGTTTACCGAACACGGCTTCCATCTGGTCGGCAGGCCACACTTTCCAGCCCTGGGCATTGAGCGCATCCAACGCACCCGCGACACCCTGGCACGCCAGCGGGTTGACGAATAGATTGATGCGCGCCGATCGGGTCAGCAGCTTCTCCTCGCTCAGTCGGGAGACAATACTGTTCAGAACACTGGGCACCGCACCTTGCCGTTCGCCGAGCTGAGACTCGAAGAAGCCTGATGCCATCGCCAGATAGTTACGTCCCCCTTCTGCGCCACAGTCTTTGATGGCGTCAGGCAGCTGGGCCAGGAAAGAGCGCTGGCGATTGTCACGGAAACGCACCTTGCCACCGGCACGCTTGATGCACTTGTTCAACCAGTGGTCCAGGGCCTCCCGGGCCTCCTGAGTCGGGCCGTGATGCTGGGCGACGCATGCATCCAGCAGGCGCAGGTCGAACTGCCCTTGCAGATAGCGGAACATCAAGGTGGCCGCTTTCACGTCAGCACATCGCAATGCAACCTCTTCATTCGGCGCCGCGACCTCCTCCATGTTCAGGTCTATGGACCAGGCCAGATCCAGGCTGTCCTCTACCGTTTGGCGCGTCCAGTTACCCGTGGAGACCAGTAACCTGATCCGCCAGCGACCATCTCCGCATACGTGCCTGAACCCCAGCAACGCCACTTTGGCATGCAACAACCTGAACTTGCGACTGTTCAGACTCAGCAGGGGGAGGTGCACCAAACCGGGCACCTCGACCGGGTCAATGGCGGGGTGCCCTGGGTCGAGCATCAGCGCCAGCGACAGACTGCCCCGCGCCGCACGCTGGGCCTGGCTCTCGCGGGTAAAACGTTCGATGGCGTCGTTGAGGAACAAGGCGTCGGCCGAATACCCGCAGAGCCAACCAAAACTCCCGAGGTAATCGTCCGGCGCGTCAAAATACTGGGCCAGAGACGGGATGCTGCGATTCTGCTCAACCATAGGCCACCTCCTGCAGGCCCGAGCTTTCAAACCCAGTCAGGTCCTGGTTCAACCACCAAAGGTTGCGAATTCGACCTGAGATGTTTTCGGGCCACACAGGCTCTGTGCTCGCGGGGGCCGGCACCTCATCCAGGTCACTCTCTGTATCTGCATTTACCTGGCTTCCCGGTTGAAATGCGGGGCCGGCACACACCTGACGGCCCACCATCTTCAACACCCGCCCATCGCGCCCAACCAACCGCTGTAGCACTTCGTCTTGTGCTTCACCCACAACCTCCCGGCAGAAGGTGGTGGCCTCCTCGTCAGCATGACGAAGCTCAAGGAAGGCCTGCGCCTTGGCCCGCAATTCGGCCATGCACGCTTGAATGTTCGTCGGTAACGGCGAGCCAAGATTGAAACGAGCATCAGGTGTCGCGAGAAAGGCCTCCACTTCATCCAGCACCGTGTAGGCCGCATCCCGCGCGGCGAAGAAGCGTGCTCCGGCGCGCATGTCGCTCCAGTGCTCGGCATCTTGTATCTGAGTCGGTTGCTTGTCCCAGTCCTGCGGTTGCGCGTCGAGGCCATGCGAGCGCACCCATGCCAGTGCATCACTGCGCCGCTGGCGCTCCCAGCCAGGACGACCAGACGCCCCTTGGCACAGACGCTCCAGCAAGAACGTCCGAGCGCTGCCTGGCAGCGGTTCCTGAGGTGAAAGTGCTCGTTTGAGCGTATGGCTTCCCATGCTGCCTTCGTTGCCACACACCCATCGCAACAGATGGTCGGTAAGGTCGCGGTTGTGAGGTCGCAGGTCGCGGGTGGCTAATTCGATAAGCTTCACTCCTGCGTCGCTGGAGGTGTAGCTGTTGAATCGGCTACCTGACGCTTCCACCAGGCCCAGCGCAGGCAGTGCCGCAACCGTGGCCATGCGCATCGGCTGCGTCACGTAGAAACCAGGGCGGCTCGCATTGGCGAAAGTGAAATCCGCCAAGGTGCGGCCGGCCAACTTGGTCCGGCCCTTGACACGACCATCCGCTGCGCTGTCGCCTCCGTTGATGGCCAGCCAACAGGCCAGCGCCTCGATCGCATTGGCAACCGCAATCTTCGATACCCTTTGCCCTTGTGCCTGAGCCCTCTGGGCCACCAATACACCAAGCGTCGGAAGTAACAGCTGCTTGCCAAACCAGACCCCGCCCAGCCCTGGTACCGCAAGCTCGTTGAAAAGCCTTGTGCTCGCTGCGAGCCCTAGCGTGCGCGTACGACGCGTGCTCTGCACCGCGCCCGGCCCGAGAATTCCCCACTGAAATGCCATTGTTCGATCCTTGATTCACTTTGCGGGGCCCATTACAGCGGCCCGTGCTCATGCTCTTGCATACCGGTGCAAAAAATAAGGGCGCCTGTTTGCAGGCGCCCTCCGCTGTTGAGCCAGACCGGCCCATAATTCGCGCGCAATCCAACCCATGCAAGCCGCCTTGCGGGTAGTATCGAATCGCCATACCCTAAGCAAAATGACCAACCACGTCCACGTTGTCTGTTCATACAGGTAAACAATTGGAGCAGGTTTGAGTTCCCTGGCCAGGGAGGCCTCAGCGCCAACTGCCACCAGGCAGCAACTGTGGACCGAACGCTTTGCCAAGGGCCGAAAAATCGCACAGCAAGCGCTGGCCAGCCGCAACACTGCCGCTGAACGAAGCACAAACTACTCACCCATCACACGCGATAGGAAATCAAACCATGTTTATGGTCACTGCATTAATCCGACTTATTTGGTCACTCACCATCGGATTAGTTTTTTTCACCTTTGGGCTCGTACTGTTTCTGCTCTTTGATATTTTCAAACCGTCGTCCGATGTGGGCTACCGGATTCTAAATTCCATGTACAAATTCGGCAGCCTGGGCGTATTCAAAGGACTCAGGATGGTACAAGACCAATTCGACATCCGAGTCGAGAAGCGTCGCGGCCCAGCGGTCGGACAAGGCGACACGGATGCTCTGAGTTAAATACCAAGTTCTCAATCCCCACTAGGCAGCTTGCTGGATGATTGGCTCAAGTGGACGGCTCAGCAGCGCGCCGACGAGCACAGCGAGTACCAATGCTGCGCTGCCGGCGCAGAGCAGCATCGCCTGGAACCCACCCATGAACGCCTGCAACGCCAAGGGCGCCACAGCATCGCGCAAACTCGGCTCGACCATCGCCAGTGCCGCAGGCACATCACCCGCAGCCACGCGTGTGGCCATCGCGCTAACATTGCCCAACTGATCCGGCGCCACCTGCTGCAATGCCTGGCGCAACAACTGCTCACCCCGTGCGGCCAACACCCCGCCGAAGATACCGATAGCAAGCACAATCGCCCCAAACCGCGTAGTCGTACTCAACCCCGAAGCCATCCCCGTCCGCTCCCGTGGCACACACGCCATGATGTTCTTCTGCGTATCCCCATTAAGCAGCCCAGCCCCCGCCCCCAAAACCAGACTGGCCAAGGCAAACGCCCAATACCCCCCAACACCCACAGCCCAGGCACACAGCAGATTTCCCACCCCCACCAACACCAACCCCAGTGCAAATACCTGCGCCGGACTCAACCGCCCAGCCAGTCGCATCCCCCACCGCGGCGTCAGCAACATCGCCACCGCAAACGGCAACATCCCCGCCCCCGCCGCCAGCGCCGACAACTGCAACCCGTTCTGCAGATACAACGGCAACAACGTCATCATCACCTGCGCACAAGCGGCGTAAGCAAACATCCCCAGCAAGGCCCCAATGAAGCGCCCGCTGCGCATCAATTGCAGGTCGATCATCGGCCTCTCCTGGCTCCGCTCAACCATGATGAACAGCCCAAACAGGAACACACTGATCAGCAGCCGCCCGAGCGTATCGACACTGCTCCAGCCCACCTGGTTGGCCTCGATCATCGCCCAGATCAGGCAGCCCAGGCTGCCGGCGAAGGTCAGGCTGCCCATCGGGTCGAGCCGCGCGGCATCGCTGTCGCGGGACTCTTCGATGCTGCGCAGCACCATCAGCGCCAGCACCGCGACCAATGGCAGGTTGATGTAGAAGATCCAGCGCCAGCCGAGGGTGCTGGCGATCACGCCGCCGAGCAGCGGCGCGAAGGTGATGGTCGCGCCCATGCAGGCGCCCCAGAAGGCCCAGGCGCGCATGCGTTCCTGTGGTTCGTGGAAGCGATGGCCGATGGCGGCCAGGGCCGCGGTCAGCAGCATGGCCGCGCCTATGCCTTTGGCTGCCCGGGCCAGGTCGAGGAACAGCAGGCTGGGGGCGGCGCCGCAGGCGAGCGAGGCGATGCCGAATACGGCCAGGCCGATCAGCAGCATGCGCTGGCGGCCGAAGCGGTCGGCCAGGCCGCCGGCGGGCAGCAGGCAGGCGGCGAAGGCCAGGAGGTAGGCGCTGACTACCCATTCGATATCGGCGAACGAGCCGGACAGGTCGCGGGCGATGCTCGGTAGGCTGACGGCGACGATGTTGGTGTCGAGGATGATCAGGGCGCAGACCAGGGAGGCGGTGAGCAGGGTGAAGCGGGCTGAGGGCATTGTTGGGCTCCGGTAATCGTTTGTCTGCCAGATCGCCGGGGCTGCTTTGCAGCCCATCGCCGGCAAGCGCGGCTCCCACAAGTACAGCGTCGCCCTTGAGTCTTGTGCTGTACCTGTGGGAGCTGGCTTGCCTGCGATGGACCGCGCAGCGGTCCCCTGCAGGTTGGAATCACCTTAATGCCTTCGGGCCCGAAGCTTGTTAGCCTCAACGGACAGCATCATTAGCCTGCAGGTAACACCGCATGGAGATCCGTCACTTCCGCTACTTCCTCTGCGTCGCTCGCCACGGCCACTTCACCCGTGCCGCCGAGCAGCTGGGCATCGCCCCGCCCACCCTCAGCCGGCAGATCCAGGACATGGAGCGCGAGCTGGGCGTGCGGCTGTTCGAGCGCAATCAGCGTGAAGTGAACCTCACCGCCGCCGGCCAGGCGTTGCTGATCGAAGCCGAGCATGCAGTGCGCCAGTTCGATGCCGCGCAGCTGGGCGCGCAGCGTGCCGGGCGGGGTGACAGCGGGCGTATCGAGCTGGGCTATGTGGCGTCGGCGGCGTACTCGGGCATGCTGCAGCGGCAGGTGGTCAGCTTCAGCGATGCGCATCCCGGGGTGCGCCTAAACATTCGTGAACTGCCCATGGCCGAGCTGCCGGGCATGGTGCGTGATGGCTTGCTCGACATGGCTTATGTACGCTCGCCGATGGAGCTGCCGGAAGAACTCGAAGCCATCGCCCTGCATCAGGAAGGCTTCGTGCTCGCCCTGCCCGCCAGTTCGCGGATCAACGAACTGGCGCAGATTCCGGCCGCACGCCTGGTCAACGAAACCTTCATCCTGCCCGAGCAAATTTCCGGCACGCTGGAGGTGGCGGCGCAGGGTGGCTTTATCCCGCGGCTGGGGCCTCAACCTGGCAGCCTGGTGGCGGTGATTACCTTGGTGTCACTGGGGCAAGGGATCGCCGTGGTGCCGGAGTCGGTGGTGCAGCGCATCAGCCTGCCGCAGGTGAACTACCGGCGCATTGCCGATTGCCAGGCCAGCTCGTGGTTGAGCCTGGTCCACCGGCGCTTCGAGAAAGCGCCAGCTGTGAATAGGTACATCGAGTTGGTAAGCGACTAGACCTCGAATAAATTGTCTCGCCACTGGTGAGACTTTTATCCAATTGTCGCACCACCGGTGCGACTACTTTTCTGCTGCACTTGTGACAGCAGTGCTGACACAAAAAACAAGGGCACCCATCCACTGGTGCCCCTGCCCTTGTTGCAAGGTGAACTCAATCACCCCATCGACCGCGCCCCCACCGTTTGCGCATGGCCCCGCGAGGTCACGATCCCCAGGAAGGAAATCACGATCGCCAGGCCCAAGGTCGAACTCACTTCCGCCCGGTGTTCAGGCGTGTACATCATCACCGCCAGCGCGCCGGCGATGAAGATGATCACCGCCCAGGTCAGGTACGGGAATAGCCACATGCGGAACTTCAACTCGGTATTTTCGCGCTCCAGCCGGCGGCGCATGCGCAGCTGGGAGATGGCGATGACCATGTACACCAGCAGCGCGATGGCGCCGGAGCTGGCCAGCAGGAACTCGAACACGCCCTTGGGTGCGAAGTAGTTCAGCACGGCAATGGCGGCGCCGATCAAGGTGCTGCCGAACACCGCAGCACGGGGCACACCGACCTTGGAGGTCTTGTTGAGGAACGCCGGGGCGTCGCCGCGCTTGGCCAGCGAATACATCATCCGCGAAGCGATGTAGATCGACGAGTTCATGCAGCTGGTCACGGCCACCAGCACCACCAAGTCGACCATGAACGCAGCGTTGGGGATGTTCATGATTTCCAGTGCGCGCTGGTACGAACCCACCACTGCCAGCTGCGGGTCGTTCCACGGCACCACCGAGATGATCACGAAGATCGACAGGATGTAGAAGGTGCTGATGCGCCAGATCACCGAGCGGGTGGCCTTGGCGATGTTGCGCGACGGGTCGCTGGATTCGGACGCGGCGATGGTCACGGCTTCAGTGCCGATGAAGCTGAACATCACGGTGATGAACGCACCGATGACTGCAGACCAGCCCTTTGGCGCAAAGCCGCCGTGCTCGGCGATCAAGCCGCTCAAACCACTGACCTCACGGTTGGGCAGCCAGCCCATCAGCGCGGCGAAGCCGAGGCCGATGAAGCCGAGAATCGCGGTGACCTTGAGGATGGCGAACCAGAACTCGAACTCGCCGTACTTGGCCACGCTGAACAGATTGGTACCCGCCAGCAACAGCACCGAAGCGAGGGCGAAGATCCAGCTGGGGATATCGGGGAACCAGGCGTTGAGCACATGCCCTGCCGCCAGTGCCTCGATCGGGATCACCAGCACCCAGAACCACCAGTACAACCAACCGATGGTATAGCCGGCCCAGCGGCCGATGGCCTGGTCAGCGTAGGTGGAGAACGATCCCGTGTCCGGGTGTGCCACGGCCATTTCGCCGAGCATGCGCATGACCAGTACCACCAGGGTCCCGGCCACGAAGTACGAAATAATGGTGGCTGGCCCGGCCGCCGCAATGGCGTGCCCTGAGCCTACGAAAAGTCCGGCACCGATGATGCCCGCAATGGACAGCATCGTTACATGACGCGGCTTGAAACCTTGTGCAAGGTTGCCATCAGATCCCACGGTGTTCATTGATCTTGTTCTCTTTTTGCTGACACAAGGAAGGGCGGGCAGGCGTAGGCGAAAATATCTCCTTTCAAATCAATAAGTCGACACGTTGCTGGTGCGCTGTTGTTGATCTTTGGCACACGTCACAGAGCAAGATGCCGTTGCAGTTCGGGCTTCATTTAAGCCCCGCGAGGCTGTGGGAAATTACACGAGAACGCCTCGGAACTGTTCGATCACGACAGCGCATTTCCATAAACGCCAGATGTCGCGAATGGCATATCCGATCACGTCAGGGGTCCATCTGGCGCTTTAGTTTTTCATTTGAATGTGTTTCCAGCGGGCACAAAAAAGCCCCGGTCTCCCGGGGCCTCTGCTGCTCAGGCGTCTGCCTACGCCTGCCCGGTACGCTCGAAGCGCCTGGCCAGCAACAGGTAAGCGAAGATCCCCAGCACGCCATGGGCGGCCACGAACCAGAGTGCGTTGTGGAACGAGCCGGTGCTGGCGACCACGTAACCGATCACCAGCGGGGTGACGATGCCAGCAATGTTGCCGATGCCGTTGAACACGCCTCCGCACAGGCCGACCATCTTCTTCGGCGCCACATCCGACAGCACCGCCCAGCCCACCGCCGCCAGGCCCTTACCGAAGAAGGCCAGGGTCATCAGGGCGATCACTGCGGCGTTGCCCTCCACATAGTTGGCCAGCACCAGGCTGGTGGACAATGCCATGCCAATCACGAACGGGGTCTTGCGCGCCTTGGACGGGTGCACGCCGCGGCGGATCAGGTAGTCCGAAACGAAGCCGCCGAGAATGCCGCCAGTGAAGCCGCAGATGGCTGGCAGCGCGGCGACCCAGCCGGCTTCCATGATGGACATGCCACGGCCCTTGATCAGGTAGATCGGGAACCAGGTGATGAAGAAGTAGGTGAGCGCGGTGATGCAGTACTGGCCGAGGTACACCGCCCACAGGTTACGGCTGGTGAACAGCTGCGCGATCTCGGCGCGGGTCGGTTTGCTCTTGGCCGTCTTGCGTTCCTTTTCCAGGTCGACCAGGGCGCCGCCCTCGCGCATGTAGTCCAGCTCTTCGCGGCTCAGCCCAGGCGCGCTGTGCGGTTCGTGATATAGGCGGAACCACACCACGCTCAGCGCCAACCCCAGCACGCCCATCCAGATGAACACCTGCTCCCAGCTCAGGCTGTGGGTCATCCACGCCATCAGCGGGGCGAATACCACCACCGCCATGTACTGCGCCGAGTTGAACAAGGCGGAAGCCGTGCCGCGCTCACGGGTGGGGAACCAGCAGCTGACAATGCGCGAGTTGGCCGGGAATGCCGGTGACTCCACCAGGCCAAGCATGAAACGCATGGAGAACAGCGCCACCGCCGCCGACACGCCGGCCAGGCCCAGCCAGCCGACCGTGCCTTGCAGCAGGGTGAACAATGACCAGAGGATCAGGCTGACGCCATACACCCGGCGCGCGCCGAAGCGGTCGAGCAGCCAGCCGCCGGGGACCTGGCCCAGGGCGTAGGCCCAGGCGAAGGCCGAGAAGATCATGCCCAGCATCACCGGGTCCAGGCCCAGGTCTTTCAGGACTTCGGTGCCGGTGATCGACAAGGTGGCGCGGTCGGCGTAGTTGATGACGGTGATGACAAAGATCAACGCCAGGACCAGGAAGCGATGGCGACCGATCCCGGCCACGGCCTGCGGTGCGGCGACGGCGGATTTGCTGTTCATGTGGACCCTCTTGCTTCTCGGTGGAAGCGATTGTTCTTGTGCGGAGAAGGTGTGGCCCTGGGGGCCTTGTGTTGCCTGTGCCGGCCTCTTCGCGGGGCAAGCCCGTTCCTACAGGACTTCACCAGCCTTTGTAGGAGCGGGCTTGCCCCGCGAAGAGGCCCTAAAGGTCGATCACCCGATTCGGCGGCACCTCGCCTCGAAAACAGGCCTCCAGGTTCTGCAAAACCATGCGCCCCATCTCCAACCGGGTCTGCAGCGTGGCGCTGCCGCGATGGGGCTGCAGGGCGACCTGGTTCAGGTCACGCAACGCCGGGGGCACATAGGGCTCATCGACGAACACATCCAGCCCGGCCCCGGCGATACGCTGTTCACGCAATGCCTGGACCAGCGCGTCCTCATCGACCAACTTGCCGCGGGCCACATTGACCAGGTACCCCTCCGGCCCCAGCGCATCGAGCACCTCGGCCGTCACCAGCACCTGGCCGCCATCGGCAGAAGCCGCCACCACCAGCACATCCACCGAGCGCGCCAACTCGACCAGGTCGGCCTCGTAGCGGTAACCGGTTTCCGGCTGCTCATGCCGCCCGTTGTAGGCAATGCACATGTCGAATGCAGCGGCGCGCCGAGCAATAGCCTTACCGACCTCGCCCAGCCCGACGATGCCCAGTTCGATGCCGCTGACCCTGCGCGCCAACGGCAGGTTGACCGTGCCCCACAATCCGTCGCGCACCAGCCGCTCACCCTCGCCCAGGCGGCGCAAGGTGCTGATGATCAGGCCCATGGCCAGGTCGGCCACATCGGCGGTGAGCACGCCCGGGGTGGTGGTGACATGGATGCCGCGGCTGGCCGCGTGGCGCAGGTCCACAGCATCGGTTCCGATACCGCTGATGGCAATGATCTCGAGGGCGGGCAACTGGTCCATCAGCGCGTTCGACAGGCCCTTGGCGCCACCGGTGACCACAGCGCGAATGCGCGGACCAACTTCGGCAAGCAGCTGTTGCGGGTGGTCATGCTGATATAGGCGATGCACGTGATAGGCGCTGACCAACTGGGCATCGATGGCCTCTGGTACGGATTGGGTCAGCAACACGTCGATGGGCTTGTTGTTCATCGTGGGCATCCGGCAGTTCGAAGACATGACTCGATGCTAGGCCCGCATTTGATACAGGTCTAATATAGATGCTGGATCAAATAATTCAGGAATTGAATCATGGAGCTGCACCAGCTGCGCTGCTTCGTGGCCGTCGCCGAAGAGCTGCATTTCGGCCGCGCCGCCACCCGCCTGCACATGACCCAGCCGCCGCTGAGCAGGCAGATCCAGCTGCTGGAACATTCCCTCGGGGTGCTGTTGCTGGAGCGCAACAACCGCCAGGCGCGCCTGACCCTGGCCGGGCAAAGCTTTCTCGAAGATGCCCGGCGCATCCTGCAAATCGCTGAATCAGCCAGCCAGTCAGCGCGGCGTATCGCCCATGGCGAAGCCGGCCGCCTGACCCTGGGCTTCACTGCCGTCGGCGCCTACAGCATGATCCCGCGCTTGCTGGTACACGCCGGGCAGAGCTTGCCGGATATCGAACTGGTGCTCAGTGAGCGCGTGTCGTCCACCCAGGTGCATGACCTGGAAGCCGGGCTGATCGATGTTGGCCTGGTGCGCCAGGTGCTGCCCAGCGCACGCGTCGAATACCTGCCGATCCACCGCGAACCCTTCGTCGCCGCCCTGCCCGCCGGGCATGCGCTGGCGGCACGCGAGCGGCTCAGGCCAAGCGATTTCGATGAGCAGCCGTTCGTGATGTACAGCGCCAACGAAGGGCGCTACTTCCATGACCGCATTGCCAACCTGTTTGCTCGGCATGAGGTGCAGCCGCGGTACCTGCATCAGCTGGGGCAGACGCATTCGATCCTGGGCTTGGTCAATGTCGGGCTGGGCTGTGCGGTGGTGCCAGCTTCGGCGCAGGCGTTGCGCCTGGAGCAGGTGGTGTTCAAGCCGTTGGTGGGGATGGAACAGCAGGCGGAGATCTTTCTGGCGTTTTGCCGGGATAACCCGAACCCGGTACTGGGGGGCTTTGTAGCGATGGCGCGGGCGTTCTTCGAGGCTGAATGACCTGAGCTGCACTGCTTTTTGTGGGAGCGGCCTTGTGTCGCGAAAGGGCTGCAAAGCAGCCCCGGCAATTCATGCATCTGCGCTGGCATCCTGGGGCTGCTTTGCAGCCCTTTCGCGACACAAGGCCGCTCCTACAGGCGCCGGCAGGCCCGATGTTTTAGCGCACCAGGCAAGGCCGCTTGTTGTCGAAACTCCAACCGGGAATCAGGAACTGCATCGCCACGCTGTCATCCCGCGCCCCCAGCCCCATGTTGCGGTAGCACTCATGGGCCTTGGCCAGCTGGTCTTCATCCAGCTCCACCCCCAGCCCCGGCCGCTCCGGCACCCGCACATGGCCGTCAACAATACGCAGCGGCTCACGGGTCAGGCGCTGGCCGTCCTGCCAGATCCAGTGAGTATCGATGGCGGTGATCTCACCCGGCGCCGCCGCAGCCACCTGGGTGAACATCGCCAGCGAAATGTCGAAGTGGTTGTTCGAGTGCGAGCCCCAGGTCAGGCCCCAGTCATTGCACATCTGCGCCACCCGCACCGAACCCTGCAAGGTCCAGAAGTGTGGGTCGGCCAAGGGGATGTCCACCGACTGCAACTGGATCGCATGGCCCATCTGTCGCCAGTCGGTGGCGATCATGTTGGTGGCCGTCGGCAGGCCGGTGGCACGGCGGAACTCGGCCATCACCTCACGGCCCGAGTAGCCGTTCTCGGCACCGCACGGATCTTCGGCGTAGGCCAACACATCATGCTTGTCGCGGCACAGGGCGATGGCTTCTTTCAGCGACCAGGCGCCGTTCGGGTCGAGGGTGATACGCGCTTCAGGGAAGCGTTCGGCCAGGGCCGTCACCGCTTCCATTTCCTCCTCGCCCCGCAACACGCCGCCCTTGAGCTTGAAGTCGCTGAAGCCATAGCGCTGCTTGGCGGCTTCGGCCAGGCGCACCACCGCTTCCGGGGTCAGGGCCTTTTCGTGGCGCAGGCGGAACCAGTCGTCGTCGGCGTCGGCTTCGTTGCGGTAGGCCAGGTCGGTCTGCTGGCGGTCGCCGATATAGAACAGGTAGCCGAGCATCTTCACCGCCTCGCGCTGCTGGCCTTCGCCGAGCAGTGCCGCCATCGGCACATTGAGGTGCTGGCCGAGCAGGTCGAGCAGCGCCGACTCGATGGCCGTCACCGCGTGCACTGTGATGCGCAGGTCGAAGGTCTGCAGGCCGCGGCCGGCGCAGTCGCGGTTGGCGAAGGTCTGGCGCATGGCGTTGAGCACGCGCTGGTAATGGCCGATCGGCTGGCCGACTACCAGGCTGCGGGCGTCCTCCAGGGTCTGGCGAATTTTTTCGCCACCAGGCACTTCGCCAAGGCCGGTGTTGCCGGCACTGTCGCGCAGCACCACGACGTTGCGGGTGAAGTACGGGCCATGGGCGCCACTGAGGTTGAGCAGCATGCTGTCATGGCCAGCCACGGGGATCACGCGCAGTTCGGTCACGACCGGGGTGCTAGTGTGTACGGCGGGATTGGTCTGCATGTTCATGGTTGTTGTCTCGCAGTCATCAGTGGGTCTGGCCCAAGGCCGAAGGCGCCTTGAGGTCGTCAGAAGGAGCGCCCTTCGGGCGAATGCGTACGAAGAAGATGGCGATGGCCGCCAGCACCGAGGTCACGGCCAGGCCATACAACCCGCCCTGGATCGATCCGGTCTGCTGTTCGAGCAGGCCAAAGGTGGTGGGGGCGACGAAGCCGCCGAGGTTGCCGACCGAGTTGATCAGCGCGATCACCGCTGCGGCGATACGGGCGTCCAGGTAGCCTTGCGGAATCGGCCAGAACAGCGACGAGGCCGACTTGAAGCCGATGGCGGCGAAGCACACGGCGACGAAGGCGAACACCGGGCCGCCGGTGGTGGACATGAACATGCCGATGGCGGCGACTACCAAGGCACCGGCCACCCAGGCCTGCTGGAACTTCCAGCGCGTGGAACCGGCGGCGAAGGCATACATGGCGATGATCGAGATCAGCCACGGGATCGAGTTGAAGAAGCCGACCTGCAGGTCGCTGAGGTCGCCCATGCGCTTGATGATGCTTGGCAGCCAGAAGGTGGCGGCGTAGATGGTCAGCTGGATGCAGAAGTAAATCAGGCAGAACAGCACGATCTGGCGGTCCTTGAGCAGGCTCCAGGCCGAAGGCTTCACCGCGCCGACCGCTTCGCGCTCTTGCTGCTCACGGTCGATGGTCGCCACCAGCGCCTCCTGTTCGGCCCGGCTCAACCACTTGGCATCCTGCGGCTTGGAGTCGAGCCAGAAGAACACGAAGAAGCACAGGGCCACCGAGGCCATGCCTTCGATGAACAGCATCCATTGCCAGCCGTGCAGGCCCAGGCCCTGGATCTGCATCAGCGCGCCGGCCAGCGGCCCGGAAATCAGCGATGCCAAGGCTGAACCGCTGAGGAAGATGGCAATCGCCTTGCCGCGCTCGGCGGCCGGCAGCCAGCGGGTGAAGTAGTAGATCACGCCAGGGAAGAAGCCCGCTTCGGCCACGCCCAGCAGGAAGCGCAGCACGTAGAACTGGGTTTCGTTCTGCACGAAGGCCATGGCGGTGGCCACCAGGCCCCAGGTGAACATGATGCGGGTCAGCCACAGCCGCGCGCCGACCTTTTGCAGCAGCATGTTCGAGGGCACCTCGAACAGCGCGTAGCCGATGAAGAACAACCCGGCGCCGAAACCAAAGGCGGCGGCACTGATGCCCAGGTCGCTTTCCAGGTGCGGGCGGACGAAGCCGATGTTGACGCGGTCGAGGTAGTTGACGATGAACATGATGACGAACAGCGGCAGGACGTGGCGCTTGACCTTGGCCACGGCACTGGCCAAGGCGTCGCCTTCATTCCGGGCAGACGGAGCGAGGGTGTCGTTCACTTGTGGATCTCCCACTAATTGTTTTTGTGCGGGTCGAAGTTGTCTGACATGACAGTAGGCAGAGCATATGCGTAGCGAGGTTGTACGACAAGATGCCGAATATCGCCTAATTAGCAAAATACAAGCTTATAAATGGCAGAATTGCATCGATTGTGCCGGGATTGTTTTAAACAGCTCGATACCGTGCAGAGAAAAACCGGGCAGAAAATATTTTATCGGGTTAACTTGTCGTACAAGTTAACCTTATGTGAAATCCACCATGGATACATCCCCAGCCAAACGCAGCCACAGCCGCGCCCATGACCTGGTGTCGAGCCTGACCCAGCAAATCCTGCTAGGTACCTTCAAGCCGGGGGACAAGCTGCCGTCGGAAAACACCCTGGTGCGCGAGCATGGCGTCAGCCGCACTGTAGTCCGCGAAGCGCTGTCGAAGCTGCAGGCCTCAGGCCTGGTGGAACCGCGCCACGGCATCGGCACTTTCGTGATGGAGCGCCAGGGCCAGGCGGGTTTGCGCGTAGGGGCGGAGAATGCGGCGAGCGTGCGCGATCTGCTGGAGCTGCGCATCGGCCTGGAGGGCCAGGCGGCGGCCCTGGCCGCCGTGCGCCGCAGTGATGAGCACCTGGCACGCATGCGCAAGGCGCTGGATGACTACCAGGACCTGGCGGCTGCCGGTGACAGTTGCATCGAGGCAGACCGGCGTTTTCACCTGTTGATCGCCGAAGCCACCGGCAACCTGTATTTCAGCCAGATGATGGCGCAGCTGGGCAACGGCCTTATCCCGCGTAACCGCATGGCCCTGGCCGAACGCGCGGGGGCCAACCTGGCGCGGCATGCTTATTTGGCGAACCTGGAGCACGAGGCGATCCTCAATGCCATCCGCCGGCAGGACCCGGATGCGGCACGGGCGGCGATCTGCCTGCACCTGTCCAACAGCCGGGATCGCCTGCTGCCGCAATAGGGGCTGCTGCGCAGCCCTTCGCGGGCATGCCCGCTCCCACAGGATCACCACAGACCTCAAGCTTGCGGGATACCTGTGGGAGCGGGCGTGCCCGCGAAGAGGCCGGCACAGGCAATCACAAGGCTCGATCCACCAGCACCTGCAATCGCCCCTTCGAACAGCGCTCGACCCGCGCCGCGACGCCATACACCTCAGCCAGCAGCTCAGGCTGCAGCACTTCCCTCGGCGCCCCGCACGCCACCACCCTGCCCCCGCGCAACACCACCAGCCAATCGGCATGGCTGGCCGCCAGGTTGATGTCATGCAACACCGCCACCGCCAGCAACCGATGCGCCACCACCCGCTCGCGCACCGCGCCCATCACCCGCAACTGGTAATGCAGGTCCAGCGCGCTGGTCGGCTCATCGAGCAGCAGCACCTGCGGATTGCGCGCCATCAGCTGCGCCAGCGCCACCAGTTGCCGCTGGCCACCGGACAGGCTGTCGAGCGAGCGCTCGGCCAGCGCCTCGATACCGAGCTGGCGCAATGCCTCGTAGGCGCAGCCAAGCAGGTCATCCGTACGACTCACGCGCAACGCCGCGACAATACTTTCCAGCACCCCAAGGGCAATCCCCGGTGGCAGTTGCTGGGGCATGTAGGCCAGCCGCCGCGAGCGCTCGGCAAAGCTCAGTCGGGTCACGTCCTGGCCATCCAGGCTCAAGCCGCCCTTCATCCGCTCCAGCCCCGCCAGCGCCCGTAGCAAGGTTGATTTGCCCGCGCCATTGGGGCCGACCAGTGCCACCAGGCTGCCGGCCGGCAGCTCCGGTAAGCTCACCCCGTGCAGGATCTGCCGCGCGCCATAGGCGACCGCCACTTCATCGATCACCAGGCTCACAATTTTCTCCCCCGGCGGAACACCAGCAGCACGAACACCGGTACCCCGACCAACGCCGTGACGATGCCCACCGGCACGATCACCCCGGGCAAGATCAGCTTGCTGGCAAGCGACGACAACGACAGCATCAATGCCCCCACCAGCGCACTGGCCGGCAGTAGAAAGCGCTGGTCCTCACCAACCAGCAAGCGGGCGATATGCGGCCCGACCAGGCCGACGAAACCGATGGTGCCGACAAACGCCACCGCCGTCGCCGACAACAGACTGATGCGCAGCAGCGAGGCAAAGCGCAGGCGCCGGGTGTCCACGCCAAAGCTGCGCGCGCGGTCCTCGCCCATGCGCAACAGGGTCATGGCCGGCGCGGCACGCAGCGAGAACGGCAACAGCAGCGACAGCACCAGGGCGAGGATGCCGAGTTTCTGCCAGTCGGATCGGGCCAGGCTGCCCAAGGTCCAGAACACCAGTTGCTGCAGCACGTCCTCGGTGGCCAGCAACTGCAGCAGCGAGACCAGCGCATTGCAGCTGAACACCAGGGCGATGCCGAACAGCACCAGGCTCTCCACCCCTGCGCCACGCAAGCGCGACATGGTCTGCAGCAACACCACCGACAGGCAGGCGAAGACGAAGGCCATCACCGTCACCTGCACACTCGGCGCCAGCCAGGCGATACCCAGTGGATAGGCGATCGCCAGCGATGCACCGAGCGCCGCCGATGACGACACGCCGAGGGTGAAGGGGCTGGCCAGCGGGTTGTCGAGGATCGCCTGCATCTCGGCGCCAGCGAGCGCCAATGCCGCGCCCACCAGCACCGCCATCAGCGAGTAAGGCAGGCGCACGTTCCAGATGATCACCCGCTCGGTGGCGCTCAACGTTGCCGGGTCGAAGATGCCCTGCAGCAGTTGCCCCAGGCCCATGCCCGAGGCACCGCTGGCCAGGTCTCCGAGCACCGACAGCAGCAGCAACAGCGCCAGCGCGAATACCAGCAAGGCCCGCCGCCAGAGCAGGCGGCGGTAATGCCAGGCCGCGAGTGCCGCGCCCTCCTGCGCCAGCGCGGTCACTTGGCGTCGACCCAGTACTGGCCGTCCAGGCCTACCTTGAGCATGCGGTTGATTTCACCCAGGGTGGCCTGTGGATCGACATCCGCGAAGCGCTCGGGATGCACCCAACGCGCCATGGCCTCGATCGCGAGGATGTTGAACGGCGAGTTGTAGAAGTCATGCCACAGGCCGTGGGACTGCCCGGCCTGGATCGGCCGCAGCGGCGCGAACTCGGGGCGTGCGGTGATCTTCGCCAGGCTCTGGCGGGCGGTCTCGGTGGATACGCCCGCCCCCAGCAGCACGCCCGGCGCACGGTTGCCGGTGGCGATGTAAACGTCCGGGTCGGCTTGCAATACATATTCGACACTGACGTCGCCCAACGCGCCCGGCACCACGTCGGCGCCGATGTTGTGCCCGCCGACCGCCTCGACCACGCTGCCCAGGCCGCTCTTGCCGGTGGTATGTCCCGGTGCCTGCCACACGCCCGCCAGCAGTTCGAGAAACACTTTCGGCCGCTCACCGGGCTGTAGCGAGGCCACACTGTCGGTGATGTGCTTGAGGTGGCGGTCGTACAGACTCAGGTATTCCTGAGCCTGCTGTTCACGCCCGAGCAGGGTACCCAGCGCCTGCATGCTGACCCGGGTGTTACGGATCGGGTGCACGCGGAAGTCGACGAACAGCACCGGTACCCCGGCCTTTTCCAGCAGGTCGGCCACCGGGCTGTGCTGGGTCGGGCCTTCGCCAGCGATGCTGAAGATCGCCAGGTCCGGCTTGAGCGCAAGGATCTGCTCGGCACTGACGCTTTGCTCGGAGGCTTGGCCGATCAATGGCAGCTTGGCGACCTGCGGGTACAGCTTGGCGTAGACGTCGTAGGTGTGCGGATCGAGCAGGCGCATGTCGTTCTGCCAGCCGACCACACGTTGGAACGGGTTGTCGCGGTCGAGCAAGGCCAAGGCGAAGAACAACCGCCCTTCGCCAAGTACGACTCGCTGCGGCGCATGATCGACTTCGACCTTGCGCCCGAGTACGTCAGTAACTTGCAGGGCACTGGCAGTTTGCGCAAAGCCGGCAGCAGCAGCCAGCAGAACGAGGGCAGGCAGCAAACGCTGCCGGATACGGGAAAGGAAGCACATCGGGGGAATCCTCTTGAAGAGAATCAGTCGCATCTGAAGCGAGGCATTCTAGCCAGCCGCTTTCCCCTACTGATGTGCGCAAATGTATTGGCTTGTCGGGCGCCCGTTACAGTTTTACCAGGTCAGGCAGATCTTGCCGAAATGCCGGTTGCTCTCCTGATAGCGGAACGCTTCGACGATCTGCTCCAGCTCGAAATGCTTGTCCACCACCGGCCGCAAGCCGTTGGCATCGATCGCCCGCACCATCGCCTGCTGCTGCGCACGACTGCCCACCAGCACACCTTGCAGGCGGATCTGCCGCACCAGTGCCTGCACCAGCGGCAACTGCCCGGCCACGCCGGTAAGAATGCCGATCAGCGACACGTGCCCACCGATGCGCGCGGCGATCATCGACTGCTCCAGAGTCGCCGGCCCGCCCACTTCGATCACATGATCGACGCCGCGATTGCCCGTGAGCTCACGCGCCTTCTCGCCCCAGGCCGGGGTGCTCTTGTAGTTGATCAGGTGGTCGGCGCCGAGGGCTTTCAGGCGTTCGAGCTTGGCGTCACTGGACGACGTGGCGATGACCGTGGCACCCGCCAGCTTGGCGAACTGCAGGGCGAAGATCGACACACCGCCGGTGCCCTGCACCAGCACCGTGTCACCCGGCTTGAGGTGGTCATCGCTCATCAAGGTGCGCCAGGCGGTAAGGCCCGCCGTAGTCAGGGTCGCGGCCTCGGCATGGCTGAAGCCTTGGGGTGCCAGAGTGAACGAGGTGGCCGCAGCCGTGACCTGTTCGCGGGCATAACCATCGATGCCGTCACCGGGCACCCGGCCAAAGCCTTCGACATTGGCCTGGCCATCGATCCAGTCGGGGAAGAAGGTGCTGACGACGTTGTCGCCGACCTTGAATTCACTCACACCCGCACCGACCGCGATCACTTCGCCGGCACCGTCGGCCATGGGAATACGCCGCTCGCTGGGGCCCCACATGCCGCTGACCACGGCGAAGTCGTGATAGTTGAGGGAGCTGGCATGCAGCTGCACGGTGATCTCGCCGGCCTTGGGCGCTGGGGCCTCGCTGGTGCCGACTTCGACCTTGTCGTAGCCGCCGCCGGGTTGCACATAGATGGCCTTGCTGGTCATGAGTGAGGCTCCATTCAGGGAAAGACAGGGGTTCAGCATAGCCAGTACCGGCCCTTTCGCGGGACAAGCCCGGTATCGTACAGAGTCCGAGCCTGCGGTAATCCTCTAGGAGCGGGCTTGCCCCGCGAAGAGGCCAACACAGGCAACACAGATTTCAGCCCAGCATCACCCGCAACGCCCGGCAATCCGCCGCATGCCAGTCCACCAGTTCAGGCCACGGGTTATCCGGCAGATTGACCAGTACCGTGCGCGCCCCTGCCGCCCGCCCGCAGTCCAGGTCAAAGCGGTAATCCCCAACCATCACCAACTCGTTGGGTGCCACACCCCAGGCGCTGGCAATCTTCAACAGCCCATCCGGGCTTGGCTTGGGCTCTGCCTCATCGCGCCCGAGAATGTGCTCGACCGCAAAGCAGTCCGCCAGGCCGATTGCCTCAAGCGTCACATGCGCCAGCTCCCGCGCATTGCGGGTAAGGATGCCCAGGCGGCAGCCACGCTCGGCCAGCTCACGCACCAGCTCCACCGCCCCGGTGGCCGCTGTCGAGGCAATCGCCAGGTCGCGTTCATGTTCCAGCAGCCAGGCATGCTTGGCCGCCGCTTCCGCCGCCGGCAGCGCCGCCAGGTGGGTGAGAATGTCGTGCTCGGCCGGGATATCCAGGGCGACGCGGATAGCGGCGAAGTCGTGCACTGCCACAGTCAGGGTGCCGTCCATGTCGAACACCCAGTTGCGGATTTCGCCCAGGCTCATGCCCAGTCCTTACGGTGGCGAATCAGGCCTTCCTGGGTCGACGACGCCACCAGCTGGCCGGCGCGGTTGAAGATGCTGCCGCGGCAGAAGCCACGGGCATTGCCGGCCCACGGGCTATCGGTGGCGTACAGCAACCACTCATCGGCGCGCAGGTTGCGGTGGAACCACAGCGAATGGTCGAGGCTGGCGATCTGCATGTCGCGCTGCCACACCGACTTGCCATGGGGCAGCAGCGAGGTGGTCAGCAGGCCGAAATCGGAGGCGTATGCGAGCAGGTACTTGTGCAGTGCAGGTACGTCCGGGAGCGTCCCGTCGGCGCGGAACCAGGCGTACTTCACCGGGTCGCCGGGCTGGGGGTTGAACGGGTCGCGCTCGGTCACCGGGCGGATCTCGATCGGCTTGGCGCACAGCACCTTGTCGCGGATACGCTCTGGCAGCTTGTCGGCATGGGCACTGGCCAGCTCGACTTCGGTCGGCAGGTTTTCCGGGCCGACCACGTCGGGCATCTGCACCTGGTGCTCGAAGCCTTCCTCGTCGTACTGGAACGACGCGCTGCAGGTGAAGATCGGCTGGCCCTTCTGGATCGCCGTCACTCGCCGGGTGCTGAAGCTGCCGCCGTCACGCACGCGGTCGACCGAATAGACCACCGGCAGGCTGGCATCGCCAGGGCGCAGGAAGTAACCGTGCAACGAATGCACATGGCGCGCATCCTCGACCGTCTGGCTGGCGGCCGACAGCGACTGGCCCAGCACCTGGCCACCGTACAGCTGGCGGAAGCCCAGGTCCTGGCTGCGGCCACGGAACAGGTTCTCCTCGATCGACTCGAGGCTCAACAGGTCGACCAGGTCGTCCAACACATGACTCATCGGGGGTTCTCCTTGTAGGAGCGAGCTTGCTCGCGATGCGCCGCATGAGCGGCGCTCGGTTTCACAGGCGCTGAACATCTTTCGGCGAGCACCTTGCAGATCTTGTAGATAGAGAAATGATACAGGGTTTGTCATCAACGCCGTGCATGGCGGCTCATTCAGTGCGCAGGGTCTGCTCCCAATGCGCGCGGTCAATGCGGTACAGCACATGGGGGCGCAACGGGTGGCCGATGGGTAGCCGGGGGTGGTCGAAGCTGCCATTGACGTCCTGGACCATGCCGATGGCCTGCATGACTTTCTGCGACGGCAAGTTGCTCTCGCTAGTGAACGACACCACCTCCTCCACGCGCAATTGGGCGAAAGCACAACGCAGGCAGGTCCATGCCGCCTCGCTGGCAAACCCAAGGCCCCAGTGGCGCCGGGCCAGGCGCCAGCCAATCTCCACCGCCGGTGCGAACGGCGCGTCGAAATTGACATTGAGCAGCCCCGTCATGCCGATGAAAGCGCCGCTGTCCTTTCGCTCCAAGGCCCACAGGCCGAAGCCGTATTCGTTGAAGTGGCCACGAATCCTGCCGATCAGCGCCGCCGCTTCCAGACGTGTCATCGGCGCCGGGAAATAACGCATCACCTGCGGGTCGGCACACAGCGCAGCGAACTCGCGCAGGTCGTCATCGCGCCATTGGCGCAACACCAGGCGTGCGCTTTCCAGGTGGAGGATAGGTGTCATGGGACTAGCTCCGGTTCTGCGCTGTGGCACTTAACAGCGTAGGCGCGGGCAGGTTTTTCACGCAACCGGCGGCGCCCAGAATGCAATTTTCACAACCCCTTCACCAGCCCCCGACAGACGGCTGAGCACAATACCGCCACACCACCGCCGCGCCATTGGAGTGACGCATGCAGCCGAGCAACACTTTGGGCCATCCCGCCATCCACGCCCGTCGCAAGCGACGCATGTCACGCAAAGCCCTCGGTGCCGCTCTTGGCCTGTGCATGGTCATCGCGGCGGTGACCACCTGGCTGGCGACGAGGACCCATATCGTGGACCTTGGCAACGAACAGCAGTTGAGTGAAAGCGGCCTCCTGCAAGACTGGGCCGATGGTGCGGTAATCGTGATGATCCGCCATGCCGAGCGGTGCGACAGCGCACCCGGCCCGTGCCTGAATGACCCCACCGGTATCACCGTGGCCGGCAGCGAGGCCGCCACGCGGGTCGGCCAAGGCTTGAAGCAACTGGGCCTGAGCAATGCCGATGTGCTCGCCAGCCCCAAAGTGCGTACCCAGCAGACCGCGCACTTCATCCTTGGCCAGTCCGTAGCAAGCGAAGGCTGGCTGGAAAGCTGCGACAACCAGTTCGCCAGTGAAGCGCTGGCCCGCAAGCGTGCAGGGCACAACCTGGTGCTGGTGACCCACAATGGCTGCATCGACCATTTCGCCCGCCAGCAGCGGGTGGCCGGTGGTGAGCGCGAGAGCAACTATGCCAGCGCGCTGTTCGTCTCGGTGGACGCCAACGGCAAGGCGCGAATCCTTGGACGCTTGAACGAGCCAGACTGGCAACGCGTATTGGCCAGCGCGGGGAAATAACTGGCAAGATCAGCGCTGGCCCCGATTGCGAAGTCCCCATGCCGTTGCCGCTGATCTACCACGAAGACTACAGCCCGGAATTCCCCGCCGAGCACCGCTTTCCCATGGACAAGTTCCGCTTGCTGCGCGACCACCTGGTCGACAGCGGGTTGACCACCGACCAGGCCCTGCTGCGCCCGGACATCTGCCCCAACGATATCCTCGCCCTGGCCCATGACCGCAGCTACATCGAGCGCTACATGAACGGCGAGCTGTCCCGCGAGGACCAGCGCCGCCTCGGCCTGCCCTGGAGCGAAGCCCTGGCCCGGCGTACCGTGCGCGCGGTGGGCGGCTCGCTGCTGACCGCCGAAATGGCGCTGCAGCATGGCATCGCCTGCCACCTCGCCGGCGGCACCCACCACGCCCACTACGACCACCCGGCCGGCTTCTGCATCTTCAATGACCTGGCAGTGATCAGCCGCTACCTGCTTGAGGCCGGCCGCGTACACCGGGTGCTGATCTTCGACTGCGATGTGCACCAGGGCGACGGCACGGCACGCATCCTCCACGACACCCCGGACGCCATCACCGTGTCCCTGCACTGCGAGCAGAACTTCCCGGCACGCAAGGCCCACAGTGACTGGGACATTCCCCTGCCACGCGGCATGGGCGACACGGCTTACCTGAAGGTGGTGGAAGATGCGCTGAACTACCTGCTGCCGCTGTATCAACCCGACCTGGTGCTGTACGACGCCGGCGTCGATGTGCACAAGGACGATGCCCTGGGCTACCTGCAACTCACCGACCAGGGCCTGGCAGCGCGTGACGAGTTGGTGATGCGCCACTGCCTGGGCCGCGATATCCCGGTGGTCGGGGTGATCGGTGGCGGCTACAGCAAGGACCGCGAAGCCCTGGCCAGGCGCCACGGCATTCTTCACCACAGTGCGGCACGGGTAATCGGTTGTTCACAATGACTGTGGAGCCGCTTGTGGATAACCTGCGAGAAAGGCGCTACAGCCCTTTGCCTACGTGGCCTGCAGAATATTGATCATTTTTTGTTCAGTGCTTAGGTTGGCCCGGCTGCGCTAGAATGTGCCGTCTTTTCCACAGCCTGCTGCCTACCATGTCTGAAAAATCCCCCGCTTCCCCTCCCCTGGCCGTTGTTATCGGCGGCGGCCCTGCCGGCCTGATGGCTGCAGAAGCCATGGCCCAGGCGGGCCTGGCGGTGGAAGTGTTCGACGCCATGCCATCGGTGGGCCGCAAGTTCCTGCTGGCCGGCGTCGGTGGCATGAACATCACCCACTCGGAAGCTTATCCACAGTTCGTTTCCCGCTATGCCGAGCGGCAGAGCGAGATCGACGGGTTGCTGCGCGACTTCGATGCCGATGCGCTGCGCCAGTGGATTCACGGGCTGGGTATCGAAACCTTCGTCGGTACTTCGGGCCGGGTTTTCCCCACCGACATGAAAGCTGCTCCGCTGCTGCGCGCCTGGCTGAAGCGCCTGCGTGAGATCGGTGTAGTTATCCACACCCGCCATCGCTGGCTGGGCTGGAACGCCGATGGTAGCTTGCGAATCGCTTATCCACAGGGTGAACTGCAGGTCAAGGCCGACACCGTGGTGCTGGCCCTCGGCGGCGCCAGCTGGGCCAGGCTGGGCTCCGATGGTGCTTGGCAGCCATTGCTGGCCGAGCGCACTGTGGATATCTCGCCGCTGCGGCCGAGCAACTGTGGTTTCGAGGTCGAAGGCTGGAGCCCAGTGCTTGTGGACAAGTTTGCGGGGGCACCGCTGAAGAACATTGCCCTGAGCGTGCCGGGCATGGCGCCGCGCAAGGGCGAGTTCATCCTCACCGCACAGGGCGTCGAGGGCAGCCTGGTTTATGCATGGTCGGCGCAGCTGCGCCAGGCCATCGAGCATCAAGGGCAGGCCAGGCTGTTCCTTGACCTGCTGCCGGACAAGCCTGTGGATAAGATTGCCCAGGCGCTGGCCAAACCACGCGGGTCGCGGTCGATGGCCAAGCATCTGCACAGCCAGTTGGGGATCGATGGGGTCAAGGCGGGGTTGCTGCGGGAGCTGACGGATCAGGCGACCTTTGCCGATCCTCAGGCGTTGGCACGGGCGGTCAAGGCCTTGCCGATCACGCTGGTTCGCACGCGTCCGCTGGACGAAGCGATCAGCAGTGCCGGTGGCGTGCGTTTCGAAGGGCTGGATGAAGGGTTGATGGTTCGCCGGATGCCGGGGGTATTCTGTGCTGGCGAAATGCTGGACTGGGAGGCGCCGACCGGGGGGTATCTGCTGACGGCGTGTTTTGCCAGTGGATTGCGGGCGGGGCGTTCAGCAGTGGATTGGCTGACGCGGTCTGCCTGATCGATTGCCGGGGCTGCTTCGCAGCCCCAGGGATCTCAAGGCTTACGCTTGCGCGGCCCGCCGTTGAAGCTCGGTACCTTGCGCACAGCCTTCACCGATGGCTCTGCTGCCCCCGCTTCGGCACTGTCCATCCAGCGCCCCAACCCGCGCTTGGCGCTGTTCTCTTTCGGTTTCTTGGGCTTCTTCGGCTTCTTCACAACCTGGCCACTGGCATCGGTCATCGGTACCCGATGCTCGGGGATGAAGTCCGGCTCCTCGTGACGTGGCAGGGTCTGCCGGGTCAGCATTTCGATCGCCGACAACATCTGCACCTCATCGGCACACACCAGCGAGATCGCCTCGCCCTTGTTGCCAGCCCGACCGGTCCGGCCAATACGATGCACATAATCCTCGGCCACGATCGGCAGGTCGAGGTTGACCACCAGCGGCAGGTCGTCGATATCCAGGCCACGGGCCGCGACGTCGGTTGCCACCAGCACCTGGATTTCCCGCGCCTTGAAACTGTCCAGCGCGCGCTGGCGGGTGGCCTGCGGGCGGTCGCCGTGGATGCCGTCGGCATTGACACCTTCAGCCAGCAAGCGCTCGACCAGCTGATCGACGCCATTGCGGGTCTTGGCGAATACCAGCACCTGCTTCCAGCGCTGCTTGCGCAGCAGGTGCATGAACAAGTCGGTCTTGCGCTTCTTGTCCACAGGCACCAGCCACTGCTTGACCGTGGTCGCCGCAGCGTTGCGCGGGCTGACTTCAATGCTCAGCGGGTCGTTCAGGGCAAGGCCCGCGAGCATGCGGATCTGCTCGGAGAACGTGGCGGAGAACAGCAGCGTCTGACGCTTGCGCGGCAAGGCGGCGTAGACCGACTGCAGCTCCTCTGCAAAGCCCAGGTCGAGCATGCGGTCGGCTTCGTCGAGCACAAGGGTCTGTACCTGGTTGAACTTCACCGCGTTCTGACGGAACAGGTCGAGCAAGCGACCGGGCGTCGCCACCAGCAGGTCGACGCCACGGCGCAGGCGCATCATCTGCGGGTTGATGCTGACCCCACCGTACACCGCGTAGGTGCTTAGCGGCAGGTTCTCGGCATACTCGCGCACGTTGTTGTGCACCTGCTCGGCCAGCTCGCGGGTGGGCACCAGTACCAGCGCACGGATCGAGTTGCTGGCAACCTTCTCACCTTCCAACGCCAGGCGTTGCAGCACTGGCAGGGCGAAACCGGCGGTCTTGCCGGTGCCGGTCTGGGCTGCGGCCATCAGGTCACGGCCGGCCAGCACGGCAGGGATGGCCTTGGCCTGGACCGGGGTCGGGGTGGTGTAGTCCAGCTGCTGCAAGGTGCGCAGCAGCGGTTCGATCAGGCCGAGTTGGGCGAAATTCATGGCAATACCGTCAGGGGGTTCAGCGAAGGCGGCAAGTTTAACGCATCGCCCCTGGCTACTTGCAGATTTCGCCCTTCAGCGGCTGTTCGGGCGCCTTGCGCCACTGCGGCAGACCGATCAGCACCACGGCGCCGATGATCACCGCCATGGCCAGGCATTCTTCTGCGCCAATCTCTTCGCCGGCGAAGAGGATGCCCAGCAGCACCGCCACCGCCGGGTTGACGTAGGCATAACTGGTGGCCGCGGCCGGGCGCACGTTCTTGAGCAGGTACATGTAGGCACTGAAGGCGAGGATCGAACCGAACAGCACCAGATAGGCCAGCGCACCCCAGCCAGCCGCAGTCGGCATCTGCGTCATGCGCTCACCAGAGACCACACTGCCCAGCAGCAACACCGCACCGCCGACCAGCATCTCGGCAGCGCTGGCCATCGGCCCTTGGGGCAGCGGCAGGCTTTTGCTCCAAACCGAACCGAATGCCCACGACGCCGCCGCGAACAGGATCAGCGCCGCGCCGATGGGGCTGGCCTGCAGGTTCGAGCCGAGGTTGAGCAGACCGATGCCGAGCAGGCCAAGGAAGATTCCGGCCCATTCCAGGCGCGAGTTGCGGTGGCCGAACAGCAACCCAAAGACCAGGGTGAACAGTGGCACGGTGGCCACTGCCAACGCCGCCACACCCGATGCCACGCCAGCATGCTCGGCTACGGTCACACCACCGTTGCCGCAGCTGAGCAGCAGAAAGCCGATAGCACCTGCAGCACGCCATTGTGGCCAGGTCGGTGCCGGTACCCCGCGCCAGCGCAGGAAGCCGTACAGCAAAGCGCCCGCGATCAGAAAGCGCACCCCCGCCATCAACATCGGCGGCCATGACTCGACGCCGATGCGGATGAACAGGTAAGTGGAACCCCAGACCAGGTACAAGGCCAGAAAGGCGCCGACGAGCAGCAGCGGAAAGCGACGGGAGGCAGGCATGGCAGACAACTCAGAAATCCGTTTTCGGGTGACCGAGTTTAAGGCTCTGCTTCAGTAAACATAAGTTACAAAACAGCGCGAAATGAGCGGCACACTTTTGGTGCGCGCTTCAGGCGAACCTGGCCAGAATTTCGCGAACCTTCGCCGCAGGCGTTTTCTGCAGGCGACAGAGGAGCTCGTGGGAAAGTTGCTGAACGCCGTGGCTCTGGCGTAGCACGCCCGCCAGATGCTGCAGCAGGTTGGCGGCCATCTCCGCGTCGGCCATCGCCCGGTGTGCGGTACCGGTATCCGGCAGGCCGGCCCAACGGGTCAGGGTGCCCAGCTTGTGGTTCGGCGCCGCCGGCAGCAGGCGCCGTGACAGTAGCAGGGAACAGGCGAAGGACTGGCGACGGATGCGGCCGATGCGGCTCAGTTCGTAATCCCAGAACTTCTGGTCGAAGGCGGCGTTGTGCGCCAGCAATGGGGTATCACCGACGAATTCGGCCACTTCGTTCATCACCGTGTCCACCGGTGGTGCCGTGCGCAGCATGGCGGTGGTGATGCCGGTCAGCCCGGCGACGAAGGCAGGCACCGGCACACCGGCATTCATCAGGCTCTGATAGCGCTCGACGATGCGCCCGCGTTCCAGCATCACCACCGCCACCTCGGTGGCACGGCAGCCGGCACCGGGGGAAATACCGGTGGTTTCAAAGTCGATGACAGCAATACGTTCCATGAAAAACCTTAGTGCTTGAGCAACAGCGCGCCCTCGATGGGCACATAACGGGTGGCGGCGCGAATCAGCGACAACGCGGTGAGGCCTGGGACGCCGTAGACCACCGCCTCGGTGCCGTGGCGCTGGATGACGCGCTCCAGCAGCAGGTCGAAGTCACCGTCACCGGAGGCCAGCACCACCTGGTCGACACGGCTGGCCGCATCGATCACGTCAAGGGTAATGCCCACGTCCCAGTCGCCCTTGGCCGAACCGTCGCTGCGCTGGATAAACGGTTTCAGGCGTACGTCGAAACCGAGGTTGCGCAGGATCTGCTGGAATTGCTGCTGCTTGCTGTCACCGCGGTCGATGGCATAGGCCACGGCCTCGACGATCTCACCTTCGCGGCTGACGTCCTTCCACAGTGCGGTGTAGTTGAAGTGGCAGCCATGGGCCTGGCGCACGGTGTAGTAGAGGTTCTGCACATCGGCGAACAGCGCGATCTTTTTCACCACATACCCTCGACATGAAAAGGGGCGCAAAGCGCCCCTTCGGAAATGCCAGCAGTATGCCAGACCGGTCAGACGAACGTATCGTCATCCGAGAAGAAGCCACCGTCATCGCTGCCATAGTCGGTGTCGGCAAAACCACCCTGGTCATTGCCCCAGCCACCGTTGTCGGCTACCTGCTGCTGCCCGCCCTGGTCATTCCAGCCGCCGTTATCACTGGCCGGTGCCGGTTCTTCCTTGATCACCTCGACCACCTCTTCAGGCTGCGAGTGGTGGTTGAACAGGCTGCTTATGCCTTGCGCCAGCAACACGCCACCGGCGACGCCCGCAGCAGTCTGCATTGCGCCGCCAAGGAAGCTGCTGGCACCGCTGCGCGACGGCGCGGCGCCAAAGCCGGCCTGTTGCGGTTGTGCCTGTGCTTGCATTTGCGGCTGCGGCTGGGAGAAGCCCGGCGCACTCGGCTCGCGCCAACCTCCACCCGAGGCTACCGGCGCACTTGGGCGCTGCGGTTGAACCGGCTCCGGATTGCGCGCTCCGGCACCGAAGATGCTTGACAGGAACCCACCCCCGCCATTGCCACTGCTGGCACGGGTCGCGTCGAGCTGGGCCCGGGCTTGCTTCAGCTCGGCCTCCAGCTGCTTGTTCTGCTCGTCCAGTTGCTTGATCGCGGCTTCCTGAACCAGGATTGCCTGGGTCATGTAATAAGGCGCTGCCGGCTGCTGGCGCACATGCTCCTCGATCCGTGCCTGCGCCTGCGCATCACGCGGCTGGCTCGGGTCTTCGGCTTGCTTGATGCGGCCGAACAGGCCGTCGATCAGGGTTTGTTCATCAGTGTTCATTGGGCTACCTCATGGGCTAGCAGGACATCGGACATGGCAAAGATGGGGCGCACGGGCTGCGGATTCAATCACCACGCGGGTGAAACTTTTTTCAGCAAGTGACAGCTCTGGGCTAAAGTTAGGCCCCTGCTTTTACTGCCTTGCGATGTTGACTGATGAATCCGCTGAGCGTTCTGCGCGACTCCCTGTACTTCTTCCGCCGCCACCTGGCCAGCATCATCTCGCTGTGCCTGCCGCTGGTGGTGCTCGAAGCCCTCATTACCCAACTGCTGTATCGCCAGCTGGGCGACCAGGCCTCGCCGGCCTACGGCATGCTGATCAGCCTGTTGTTCTACCCGCTGTACAGCGCGGCGCTGATTCTCTACCTGGATACCCGCAGCAACGGCCAGGAGATCGCCAAACGGGACCTGTTTGCCCGCGCCGTGCAGCTGTGGCCGCAGCTGGCCCTGCTGATCACGATCAGCTCGCTGCTGATCATGGCCGGCCTGGCGCTACTGGTCTTCCCGGGCGTGTGGATCATGATCAACCTGGTGTTCGCCGAATACCTGCTGGTGCTGCGTGGCCTGCCCGTGGTGCAGTCGATGCGCGAAAGTGCGCGCATGACCACCGGGCACTTCATGCGCATCATGATCTGCGTGGTGGGCGTGCTGGCGCCGATCTGGCTGATCGACGGCCTGCTGCTGATGGCCATCCCCGAGCCCTCGCCAGCAGCCGAACTGGCCATGGACAGCCTGAGCGGCTTCCTGCAGCTGTTCAGTACGGTGGTGCTGTATCGCCTGTTCATGTTGCTGGAAGCAGAAAGCTGAACAGCGTCCTCCCGCCCCTCAAGTACCGCGTGGCTTGGCCCGCGCGGTAGCCTCGGCCACCAGGGGGTCATCCGGCCAGTAGTGCTTGGGATAGCGCCCCTTCAAGTCCTTCTTCACTTCGGCATAGGTCGTGCGCCAGAAGTTGGCCAGGTCCTGGGTCACCTGCACTGGCCGGCGCGCTGGCGACAACAGGTGCAGCTTCACCTGCTGGCGTCCCTGGGCAATACGCGGGGTATCCGCCAGGCCGAACAGCTCCTGCAGGCGCACGGCGAGGATCGGCGGGTTTTCGCTGTAGTCCAGGCGGATGTTCGAGCCGGACGGCACCGCCAGATGTGCCGGGGCCCATTCGTCCAGGCGTTGCGGCAATGGCCAGGGCAGCAGGTTGCGCAAGATCGATGACAGGTCCAGCGCGGCGAAGTGGCTCAGGCGTGAGACCTTGCCCAGGTAGGGCTGCAGCCAATCCTCCAGAGTCGCCAGCAGCGCCTCGTCACCCAGGTCGGGCCACTCGCTCTGCCCCTCCTTGTCCAGATCCAGCTGACGCAATAGCGCCACCCGCGCTTGCCATTGGCGCAGTTCCGGGGTCCAGGTCAGCAGGTTCAGGCCCTTGCGCCGTACCAGGCCAAGCAGCGCCTTGGCGCGGGCTTCGTCATCCAGGCCGGGCAATGGTTCGCGGCCCAGCACCAGCTCGCCGACCTTGGTCTGGCGTTCGGCACGCAGCACCTGCTCGCGCTCGTCCCAGTCGAGGATATCGACGCGCTGGACCTGCTCTGCCAGCACATCATCAAGCAGCGCCGGGTCGAACTCGGCGGCCAGGTAGATGCGCTCTTCCCGCTGGCCCTGGCGGCTACCGAGGTCGGCGATCACCAGCCACGGGCATTTCATCAACGCATCGACCTCGGCGAACAAGGCGGCACGGCCATTGGCCAAGCGATATTCAGCGCCACCCTCGCGACGCTGCAGGGCAACCCGGTCGGGATAGGCCAGCGCCAGCAAGGCGCCAAGCCAGCGCGGATGGTCGGGGTCGGCAACCGCCGCAGCGGCCTTGCCGCGCAACAAGCCACGGTATTGCCGGGCGAGTTGCCGTGCACGCTGCACGCCGCCTTGGCCACCTCGGCTGGCCTTGCCTTCACCACTGACCAGCGTCAGGCGGCTGTGCAGGTCGGCACCACCACCGCGCTGGATGTCGCGCTCACCCAGCAAGGCGGCAACATCGCAGGCCATCGTCGCCAGGCCAAGGTCCTGGCCGCGCAGCAGCAGGTGGGCGATGCGTGGGTGAGCCGGCAGCTCGGCCATGGCCTGGCCGTGGTCGCTGAGGTTGTCACGGCTGCCCGGCTTGAACGCGCCCAGCCGCGCCAGCAAGTCCTGGGCCTGGGAGAAGGCAGCTGCCGGCGGCTGGTCTAGCCAGCGCAGCTGGTCGGGGGTAACACCCCAGCGAGCAAGCTGCAGGGCCAGGCCAGCGAGGTCGGCCTGGAGGATCTCGGCGCTGCCGTGGGCGGCCAACTGGTCATGCTGGGCTTCGGACCACAGGCGGTAGCACACCCCGGGCTCCAGGCGCCCTGCCCGGCCGGCGCGCTGGGTGGCGCTGGCACGGGAGATACGCTGGGTGTCCAGGCGGGTCATGCCGCTACCCGGATCGAAACGTGGCACGCGCGCCAAGCCGGCATCGATGACTACGCGCACGCCGTCGATGGTCAGGCTGGTTTCGGCAATGTTGGTGGCCAGCACCACCTTGCGCAGGCCCTTGGTCGGCGGGTCGATGGCGGCGCGTTGGGCATTGAGGTCCAGTTCGCCGTGCAGCGGGCACAGCAGTACATCCGGCTGCTCACCCAAGGCATCCTGAAGGCTTTGATGCACGCGGCGGATCTCGGCCTGGCCGGGCAGGAATACCAGCACGCTGCCGGGTTGTTCGGCCAATGCCAGCAACACGTTGTCCACAACTCGCGGTTCGATGAACTCGCCCGGCTGGAATGGCCGGCCCCAGCGAATATCCACCGGGTGCATGCGGCCTTCGCTGCTCACCACCGGCGCGTCGCCCAGCAGCCGCGACAGGCGCTCGCCTTCCAGGGTTGCCGACATCAGCAGGATTTTCAGCGCAGGGTCGTCACGCAGCAGTTCGCGGCCATTGAGGCTCAAAGCCAAGGCCAGGTCGGCATCCAGGCTGCGTTCGTGAAATTCATCGAAGATCAGCAGCCCCACGCCGTCGAGTGCCGGATCGGCCTGCAAACGGCGCGTGAGGATGCCTTCGGTGACCACCTCGATACGCGTGTTCGGCCCGACCTTGCTGTCCAGGCGGATGCGATAGCCCACGGTTTCACCGACCTTTTCACCCAGCTCGCTGGCCAGGCGCTCGGCCGCCGCCCGCGCAGCCAGGCGGCGCGGTTCTAGCATGAGGATGGTCTGCCCGGCCAGCCACGGCTCGTTGAGCAGCGCCAGCGGCACGCGGGTGGTCTTGCCCGCACCGGGGGGCGCCTCGAGTACGGCTTCGTCGCGGTTTAGCAGGGCTTCGCGCAAGGCGGGCAAGACAGCATCGATGGGTAAAGAAATCATGGTGGTCCTCGAACAGTCTGGCGAGTATAACGGCGAACCCAGCCTGCTCTATCATGGTCTTAGCTTCAGGTGCTGGCGCTTCGCTTGCCCTGCTGAATACTTTTCGGAGATTTACATGCGCATCCCATCCCGCGTCATTGGTGGCGCCCTGATCGTCACCCTGCTGACCCAGCTGACGGCCTGCGGCACCATCTTCTATCCCGAACGCCGTGGCCAGATCGGCGGCAAGATCGACCCCGTGGTTGCCGCGATGGACGCCATCGGCATCCTGTTCTATGTGATCCCGGGCCTGATCGCCTTTGGCATCGACTTCGCCACGGGCGCCATCTACTACAAGGGCGGGCACACGGCCCAGGTCGACCCGGTAAAACTGCGTGATGCCGTAAGCCCCGATGGCAAGGTCGACAACCTCAAGCTGCAAGCCATTCTCGAAAGCGAACTGGGCCAGCGCCTGCCGCTGGATGACCCACGGCTGATCCAGCACCGCGGCAGCGTCGAACAGCTGGCGACTCTGGGCCTGGTACCTGCGGCCTGATTCTCACAAGGACATCACCCTGGGCATGATTACCCCGGCCGAACACCAACGCCTGCTGCGCCTGGCCACCCGCGCCTCACTGGCGGTGGCCAGCATTCTGGTCATAAGCAAGGCCGTCGCCTGGTGGCTGAGTGGCTCGGTCAGTCTGCTGGCCGGGTTGACCGACTCGGCACTGGACGCCGTCGCCTCGTTCCTCAACCTGCTCGCCGTGCATTACGCCCTGCGCCCGGCCGATGACGACCATCGTTTCGGCCACGGCAAGGCCGAGGCTCTCGCGGGCATGGCCCAGGCCCTGTTCATCGGGGTCAGCGCGGTGTTGATCGGGATACAGGCTGTCGAGCGCCTGAAAGCACCCGAGCCGCTGGGTGACACGGCCATCGGCATCGCCGTGATGCTGCTGTCGCTGGCGCTGACCGTGGCCTTGCTGGCATTGCAGCGCAAGGTCATTCGCCTGACCGGCTCCACTGCGGTGCGCGCCGACTCACTGCATTACCGCTCCGACCTGCTGCTCAACGGCAGCATCCTGCTCGCCCTGCTGCTGGCACGCTTCGGCTGGCCGCAGCTGGATGCGCTGTTCGGTCTCGGCATCGCGTTCTACATCCTCTGGAGTGCCCTGCAGATCGCCCGCGAAAGCACGGCGATCCTGATGGACAAGGAATTGCCCGGTGACATTGGCGAAGGGATGGTCGAACTGGTCCTGGGCATTCCCGGCGTGCAAGGCGTGCATGACCTGCGCACGCGGGTGTCGGGCAACCAGTGGTTCGTGCAACTGCACCTTGAGCTGCCGGGCCAACTGCCACTGATTGAGGCCCACGACCTGTGCGTGCAGGCTTCGGCAGTCATCCGCCAGCGTTATCCACGGGCGGATGTGATGGTGCATGCCGACCCGGTGTGAATCAGTTGACGCTGTAGCCTCGGCCACTGAAGCAGGCACTCAGCGCCCGTCGGTAGTTGCTCGCCACTTCGACAGGTGGCGCATAGGGTGCCGTTGCCGGATCAAAACCTGACTGGCTCACCGCCCAGCGGTGGCACTGGTAGCGGTCCTGGTCCTGCTGCTCCTGCCCTTGGCCATACATCGGGTAGGCAATCACGTCGTAGCTGTTGCTGGCCGGGGCTGCCGCCGGCAAAGGTGCCGGGGCCATGGCGGGCGGGTTGACCACGACATACTCCTGGCTGTCAGCCAGGTACTGGTAGTAAGTGTCGGCCACCAGGAAAAACAGTGCGCCACCCAGCCAGACTTCCCGTGCATAGGAAGGCAGGTAGTTGACCCGCACGCCGTAAGGTGGGGTCACCACCACGTAGCTGCCACCATGCGGGCGGTACCAGTAGCCACCGGAGTAGAAGTAGTCATTGCCGCGGTACGGCACCTTCCAGTAGCGGTCCGGGAAGTGATCGATGGTGTGCCCTGGGCGATACTGCGGCCCAGGGCCCCAGCCATTGCCGTGGCCATCCGGGCGCCCCTGCCAGTCGCCGCCGGGCCGCTGCCCCGGGCCGCCGGCTTGCCAGTGGCGGTTGTCACCATTATGCCGGGGGATATCCTGATAATAGCCCTGCCGCGCGGGCTGGGTCTGCTGTACTTCGCCACGCGAATTGAGCGGGCGACCAGGGCCACCCTCGTTGCCATGCCCTTCGCCATGCCCCTCATCCGGCCCTTCGGCCAAGGCCCCGAGGCTTATGCTCAAACCCAGCAAACCAACACCTGCCAACTGCCAGATGCGCGACTTCATGTTGTTCCTCACGGTAAAGAAAACGGCATGCTGCCAGTCTACCGCGCCGGTGCCACGGGCAGATGAAATCGCGGCCATGAAAAAAGGGAGGCCAGTGGCCTCCCTTTGAGAATTGTCGTCCGTGCTCGGCACTTGTGGCGCCGGCTCACCTCACAGCGTCTTCTGGAAACTGTGTAGCCCGGGGGCCTGCAGATCCTGTTGGATGGCTGGCCGCGAGCGCCCGCCTAGGGCGCGTCGCCGTGGACTGATGTCCGGGCAGTGATTCTGTAGGTAAAGATACGGGAGAGGCTGCGGCAGAGGATTGCGAAGATTGCTCAGATAAATAGCACTTGCGCAATTTTTAACCCTGGATCGATAATTCATCGCAATCTGAACAGAAAAGGCCTTTTCCATGAGCAAACTTGACCGCTACGACCTGAGCATCCTCGCCGAATTGCAGCGCGACGCGCGCATCTCCAACCAGGAGCTGGCCGAGCGCATCGGCCTGTCGCCATCGCCATGCTCGCGTCGGGTCAAGCAACTGGAAGACGACGGCTATATCTCGCGCCAGGTCGCCCTGCTCGATCGCAAGAAGCTCGGCCTGAGCCTGACCGCTTACGTGCTGATCGGCATGGACCGACACACGCCGGAGCGCTTCGAAACCTTCGAAGCCGCCATCCGCAACTTGCCGCAGGTGCTCGAATGCAGCCTGGTCACCGGGATGGATGCCGACTACCAGCTCAAGGTGGTAGTGCCGGACATGGACCACTATCAAAAACTGCTGCTGGGCAGCCTGACCCGTATCGAAGGCGTGACCAGCGTGCGTTCGAGCTTCGTGCTCAACCAGGTCCTGGCAAGCACCGAGCTGCCATTGACCCATCTGCGCTAAACGCCCGCTCGCCCGCGTATAATCGCAAGCTCAGCCTGCCTGGAGAACACAGATGGATCCCGCCGTATTCGAAGAGTGGATGATGATCGTGCTGGTCACCGTACTGATCGGCTTCATGGGTTTCATCGTCTGGGACCTTGCGAAAAAGTCCAAGGCCGGGCGCTTTGGCACGATGATCCTGTTCTTCGTGCTTGGGCTCGGGGTGCTGGCCTTCATCATCAAGAGCGTGGTGGTGGCGTTTCTCGAAGGGGTCTAGGCCGTTAACGCGTGAGCTTCGGGGCCACTTCGCGCCAACACCCCTGCTCCAGCCCATCCAGCGACCAGTCGCCGATCCGCACCCGCACCAGGCGCAAGGTCGGCAAGCCCACTGCTGCAGTCATCCGCCGCACCTGGCGATTACGCCCCTCGCGAATCACCAGCTCAAGCCAGCTGGTCGGCACGCTCTTGCGAAACCGTACCGGTGGATTGCGCGGCCATAGCTCGGGCTCTTCGAGGCGTCGGGCTTCAGCGGGCAAGGTCGGCCCGTCGTTGAGCTCCACACCATCGCGCAAACGCTGGATCTGTTCGTCGCTCGGTTCGCCTTCCACCTGCACCCAGTAGGTCTTGGGCAATTTGTGCTTCGGGTCGGCAATGCGCGCCTGCAGGCCGCCATCGTTAGTCAGGAGCAACAAGCCTTCACTGTCACGGTCGAGCCGCCCGGCCGGGTAGATGCCTGGGATGTCGATGAAATCCTTGAGCGTCGCGCGCCCTTCTCCGTCGCTGAACTGGGTCAGCACGTCAAATGGCTTATTGAACAGGATCAAGCGTGGCTCGGCCGGTGGCGCCTTGGCCTGGCGACGGGGGCCGGCAGGCCGCGCCTGCGGGCGGCGCGGCTTGGAACGGGGTGGAAGTGGCATGGATCCTCAGCGGAACGGCGGCTCATCGAAGCTGCGCAGTTTACGCGAGTGCAACGAATTGAGCTCGGTGCGCAGCAGATCGAGGGCGGCGATGCCGATCTTCAGGTGCTGGCTGACCGCACGGTTGTAGAAGGCATTGGCCGAACCCGGCAGCTTGATTTCACTGTGCAGCGGCTTGTCGGAGACGCACAGCAAGGTGCCGTACGGCACCCGCAGGCGATAACCCTGGGCAGCGATGGTGCCGCTTTCCATGTCCACCGCCACGGCACGCGACAGGTTGATCAACGGTCGCTCCTGGGCCCAGCGCAGCTCCCAGTTGCGGTCATCATAGGTCAGCACGGTGCCGGTGCGCAGGCGCTTCTTCAGTTCTTCGCCACGCTCGCCGGTGACCTGTGCCGCGGCCTCCTGCAGCGCCAGCTGCACTTCGGCCAGGGCCGGAATCGGAATGTTCGGCGGCACCACACGGTCGAGAATGCCATCGCGGCGCATGTAGGCGTGGGCCAAGACATAGTCGCCGATGGTCTGCGACTGACGCAGGCCACCGCAGTGACCGATCATCAGCCAACAGTGCGGGCGCAGCACCGCCAGGTGGTCGGTGATGTTCTTGGCGTTGGACGGGCCGACACCGATGTTGACCAAAGTCACGCCGTCACCGTCGCCCGCGATCAGGTGGTAGGCCGGCATCTGATAGCGGTGCCAGACCACGCTGGCCACCAAGGCCTGGGTTTCGCCGTGGTCCATGCCCTTTTCGATCACCACGTTACCCGGCAGCACCATGCGCACGAAGCGCGGGTCTTCACGTAGCTGCTCGAGGCCGTGGCTGATGAACTGGTCGACATAACGGTGGTAGTTGGTCAGCAGGATCCACGGCTGTACGTGGCGCCAGTCGCTGCCGGTGTAGTGCACCAGGCGGCGCAGCGAGAAGTCAACGCGAGCGGCATCGAACAGCGCCAGCGGCAGGGTCTCGGCATTGCCCCAGTCGTACAGGCCATCGGCGATGTTGTCGGTGGCTGCGGACAGGTCGGTGCTGGGGAACACCCGCGCCAGCTCGGCGGCGGTGATACCGCTGCCGGCCAGCTCATCGCCTTGGTCGACCACATAGGGGTACGGGATGTTCTGCTCGCTGACACCGACTTCCACGGTCACCGTGTAGTCATGCATCAACGGGCGCAGCTGCTCCAGCAGGTAACCCCGGAATGCCGCAGGCTGGGTAACGGTGACGCTGTAGGTGCCCGCCACCTGGACCTTGGCATAGGCACGAGTAGTGGCGGCCACTTCACCGTGGCTGTAGTAGGTCAGGCGCAGTGCCGGGTAGCGGTACAAGGCGCGCTCGTCGGCACCCGGCTCGGTACGGTCCTTCAGATAACGCTTGAGGGCCTGGCTCAGGGCCCCGGTGGCCTGTTCATGCAAGGCCGCCAGACGGTCGACGGCCTGTTCGGGGGTATCAACGACTACAAAAGCTTGGCTCACACTGGGCTTCCTGTCTGGACATGCATGTCAGCCATCTTGCCTGCCTTTGTTGCTAAATACATCCCCGGTGGTCAGCCGTCATATTCAACTTGGCCAGGCCGGTGTCGCCCGCGCCACCAGTGCCCCGACATCGATGCCACGCGGCAATGCGCCATACACCCGCCCGCCACCGGTCAGCCGGCTACCGATAAAGGCATCGCTGACCACGGCATTGCCCGCTTCCAGCAACAGCTTGGCCTGCAGTGCCAAGGCAATGTCCTCGGTCAACTGACGTGCCCGGTACTGGATATCGCCGGTATCGGCAAATGCCCCCTTGAGGTTGCCGATATGCGCGGCCAGACGCGGGTCGCCATGCCCATCGCCCAGCTCGGCGAACAGCGCATCGAGCACCCCGGGCTCCTTGGACAACGCCCGCAACACGTCCAGGCACTGCACGTTGCCGGAACCTTCCCAGGTCGAGTTGACCGGCGCTTCGCGATACAGCCTCGGCAGAATGCTGTCTTCGACATAACCGGCACCGCCCAGGCACTCGGCAGCCTCGTTGATCATGGCCGGCGCCCGCTTGCAGATCCAGTACTTGCCCACCGCCGTGACCAGCCGTGCGAAGTGCGCCTGCTGCGGGTCGTCGAGCTGCTCCAGGGCTTGCCCCATGCGCAGGCTCAGGGCCAGAGCGGCTTCGCTTTCCAGGGCCAGGTCGGCCAGCACGTTCTGCATCAGGGGCTGCTCGCTCAGCACCCGGCCGCCGACCTTGCGATGGGCGCAGTGGTGTGCCGCCTGGGTCAGCGCCTGGCGCATCAACGCACTGGAGCCGACCATGCAGTCGAAGCGGGTCATGGCGACCATCTCGATAATGGTCGGCACGCCACGCCCCTCCTCGCCCACCATCCACGCCAGGGCACCGCGAAACTCGACTTCGCTGGAGGCGTTGGAGCTGTTGCCCAGTTTGTTCTTCAGGCGCTGGATGTAGAACTGGTTACGGCTGTCATCAGGCCGATGGCGCGGCAGCAGGAAACAGCTCAGGCCCTTGTCGGTCTGCGCCAGGGTGAGGAAGGCGTCGCACATCGGTGCCGAGCAGAACCACTTGTGCCCGACCAGTTCGTAAGCCTGCCCCGGGCCGGGGCTGCCGACCGGGTAAGCGCGGGTGGTATTGGCGCGCACGTCGGTGCCGCCCTGTTTCTCGGTCATGGCCATGCCAAGGGTCACGCCGGCCTTGTGGCGGTCACCGACATTGCGCGGGTCGTATTCGCGGGCGAGGATCTTCGGTAGCCAGTATTCGGCCAGCTCGGGCTGCAAGCGTAATGCCGGTACGGCGGCGAAGGTCATGGTGAGCGGGCAGCCCGAGCCGGCTTCGGCCTGGCTATGCAGGTAGGTCATCGACGCCCGCGCCACATGGGCACCGGGCCGAGGCTCGGCCCAAGGCAACGACGGCAGGCCGTGTTCGACGGCGGTGCGCATCAGCTCGTGATAGGCGGGGTGGAACTCGACCAGGTCGATGCGATGGCCATAGCGGTCATGGCTGCTGAATTCCGGCTTGTGCGCATTGGCCAGAAAGCCTGCGGCCATCAGCGGCCCGCCGGCCAAGGCACCGTAGGCGTCGATCCGCGCTTCGGCCCAACCGGCCCCAAAGCGCCGCGACCACTCCTGCAGTGGCTGGTCGAGGCGGTACAGGTTGGCACCGTCGAGTGACGGCGGTTGGTTGGTGACTTCGTGGGTTTCAGCGTACTGGTGCAGGTTCATCGGGAGCTCCTGGATCCGGGCATGCCTGAAAGGCCCAGTGAAGCACTCCCTGCGGGGTAGTCAAAGCGGCATTAATGACTAAACATGTGGCGGGGGAATTCTTATCAGAGATTGAATCAGGGCCAAGGGGTTCTTGCCGCAAGTACTTCAGCGCCTTTTAAATCGAGCGCCCTCGCGAGGCCCTTCGCAGAAAATGACGTCCATATCTCTTTGATAGGTAGGACATTTCCCAAACCTTCCTCCCCCCGGAAATTCAGGTCTCCAGACTGCTAGGTTCCAGGCTTCCTTCTTCAACTGAGGTTAGCCGTGAGCTCACGCATCAATATCCTAGGCCGAGGTCAGGGCCTGGACGGAGACGAAACCACCACAGGTGCCATCTGCATCGCCAACCAGTCCATGGGCTTTTCGAGCGGCGGCGCGTGGCTATTTGAAGGGGACAAGACCACTGCTTGCCCGCGCTGTGGTGAGGCCGGAACCATCGTCGAAGGGGAGCCTTGCTGGACGCAAAACGGCGTACCCACAGCGGTGGATGGCACGCTGGTCAAGTGTGGCTGCCCCTTGGGCGACAATCGCCTGGTTGCACCGTTGGATCAACTCCCTGCCCCGCGCCTTGCACCTGCAGCGGCGGCTGCTAGAGAGGCGCCAGTACAGGCTTTCGCAAACACGCCGAAAAGGACTGGCTACCCGCCTCATACAGTCCAGCCATCTGTGGCACAGCAAAGCCAGGAACCTGGCTTCTACATCGTGCCGCGGTGCATGACGTATCAGGATGTGCTGATAGAACTTGATGCACCGCAAGCCAACCTCCCAAGATCTATCCTGGAGCGCCTGAACCCGACCTATCAGCAGGGGTTCAAGGCGGGGGAGATATTCGTTATCGGCGACGGCCTGAGCCGGCCGGTCTGCACCCGTGAAGAGCTGATCGCAATGAGCGCAGCGCAGCAGGCTCGGGAAGCATTGGCAGATCTGACGGAGGACGAAGCCGACTTCATGATGCGCCATCAAGCTGAGATCGCCGGGTTGCTCAGCGATGTGAGCCTGGCGATGGGTGTGAGCCAGGCGATGATGGCCAGGTTGCTGGAAGATTTGAGCAACATCTTAAGAACGATCGAAGAACTACATCAACAGCAATTCGCCAAGCACGGGCATCTGCGCAGCCCGGAGTTCTTTACTGAACGCAAGAAACTGTTCAAGCAACTGGATGCAAATTTGAAAGCAACCTTTCTTAACAAGCGCATGAATTTGGGCTACTACGAAAAGCTACGGCGTGACTTGGGGATTTCCTCGAAAAGCCTGGTGCATCACTGGAGTAAAGCTGGAGCGCCAGGTCAAATACCAGGCTACTCGACGCACCTGAATAAGCTGGCGAGCATGTCTAAATATCTGAAGACTGGAGGGTATATAGGTGTTGCCATTGGCGGCGCTGGCTCAGCGATGAACATTCAAAAAGCTTGTCAGGCCGGCAATACCCAAGCGTGCAAAAAAAAAATATTCACGGAAGGCGGGAATTTTTCAGGTGGATTAGCCGGTGGTATGGCTGGCGCAGCGTTGGGCAGCGAATTGGCAATTGCTGCTTGCTGGACGACAGGGCTAGCCGCCCCTGTATGTGCAATCGTAACCACCGGTCTTGGAGCTTTGGTGGGTAGTGTTGCCGGAATGAAAGGCGGAGAAAGAATTGGAGAAATCGCTTATGAAGCCATCTTCGATGATTGATCATCTGAGCCCACACCTTCTGCTACTACTGCTGTTGATCCCCTTTGCGCTGATTCTGGGTGGCTTGGCACTCAATGCCCATCTTGCCTGCTCTCATCACTACAACGTCCTGACAGCAGCTTTACAGCGCAGTACCTGCCTGAGCTTATGCAAAAAAACCTGGGGATCTAGAGGACTGATTTCAAAACTTCTCATAATTTCAGGCATTGCCGGAGCCATGAGCTTCCCACGCCATGCCGTACGGCGGGGATTACTGAACGCAAAGGACCTATCGGAATTTCCTGCTTACCTAAAATTCAGGATGAGCATTGCCTCTTGGTTACTGAGAGTGGGCTTTATCTGGATGATGGCCAACGCGTTCATTTTTTAAATTCTGGAAGCATCACTCAATATCGAGGTGCAGAGTTCCAAGGGCCTGCACCACCTGCCATCAGAAACGCGTAGCCCCCGAAACCGCCCTCCCAGGGGGCATCTGCACCTGTGCAATCGCTACATTCAAAGTCAGCTCGAAGCGGCTCCCCAACCCACGCGTCGACTCATAGGACAGCTTGGCGTCGAGCAGTTCGGCCAACTGCCGACAGATCGACAAGCCAATACCGAGCCCGCCATAGCGCCGGGTCATCGAGCCATCCACCTGGAAGAAACGCTGATAGAGAATCGCCTGGTCCAGGTCATCGAACCCGATACCGCTGTCACTGATGGTGAACGTCAACGCCAGGCTGTCTGGGCCAAGGCGACGGCCCCGGACCTGCACCATCACTCCACCGTGATGCGTGAACTTCAGGCCATTGTCCACCAGGCAACCCAGGCAGCGGGCAACCTTTTGCGCATCGCCCAGCAATTCGTCCGGCAGCTCGGCGGGGATATCCAGGCTCAGGTACAACCCTTTGCCCAGGGCTGTTCCGGCATAGCCGGCACGCAGGTCCTGCAGCGTGCGCCGCAGGCTGAACGGCAGTGCCTGCGGGCGCATGCGGCCGGCCTGCAGCTCGGTCAACGTGAGAATGTCGTCAACCATGTCCATCATGTCCTGGGCCGAGCCGACCGCCGTGCGGTGGTACTGGGCCATCTCGGCGGTCATGGGCAGTGTGTGCATCAATTCCAGCGAGCCGATCACGCCATTCATCGGTGTGCGCAGTTCGTGGGTAACGGTGGCCAGGAACTCATCCTTCAGATGATTGCTCCTGGCCAGTTGCTGGTTCATCTGCTCCAACGCCTCGCCGGTCTCACGCAGGGTCTGCGCCTGCTGTTCGCGCATGCTGTTGATGCGGTCGGCCAGCGCCAGGGACAGCAACGCCACTTCCAGCGCCGAGCCCAGCTGGCTGGAATACATGGTGATGAACAGGTTGGGCAGGTAACCCAGCACCATCAGGGTATTGACCAGCCCGCCAAGCAGGAACGCCGTCCAGGCAATGATGAACCAGCGCGCCACTCGCAGGCCGCGTACCCAGGCATACAACCCGGCGGCAAAGATACTCACGGTAAACAGCAGGGCCAGTACCGTGGCCATGCGCAAGGCGATGCCGTAGCGCATGCTCACCGACAACACCATCACCAGCACGCCACCGAGCATCAACAGCTGCAGCAACCGGTCGAAGCTGCGGCTGATCTTGCCCAACTGCAGGAAGTGGCGCGCGAACTGGCAACCGAACAGGCCCGCAGCGCCGATGAACAGCGGCGTCGCGGCGTTGGCCCACCACGGGCTGTCCGGCCAGAAGTAGGCAACACCTGCGCCGTTGACCGACACCTGATACAAGCCGAACGAGGCAATGTAGAGGATGTAGTAGAGGTAACTGACGTCTCGCACGCTGAGGTAGATGAACAGGTTGTACACCGCCATCACTAGCAGAACACCGTAGATCATGCCCAGCACATAGAGGCGGGTCGGCTGGTCTTCCATATAGGCTTCGGCTGACCACAGCGCCAGCGGTGCCTGTACCGAACCCTGACTGTGCAGGCGCAAATAGGCGGTGGTCGACTGCCCGGGCTGCAGCGGCAGCTCGAACAGGTAATTGTTCTGGCGTATCTGCCGGCTGTCGTAGGGCAAGGCGTCGCCAGTACGCTGGGCCAGGCGGAACGCGCCATCGCTGCCCGGCAGGTACAGCTCGATATGATCCATGGGAGGGTAGGCCAGCTCCAGCAACCACTGGCGCGGCTGCGCATCGGCAGAGGCCACATAGTGCAGGTCGACCTTGAGCCAGAACACCGAAGTCGAGTAACCGGCGTTCAGCACGTCCTGGTGATGCGTGCGGAAACGACTGGCAAAGATCGGTGCGCTGACCTGGGCAATGCTCGCGCTACCATCACGGTCCTCATAGACCTGCATGATTTTGCCCAATGGAAGGTGCCGGGTCGCCTCGTCGAATTCGACGGCTCCGGCCAGCACGGGCAACAAGCCCAGAAGCACAATCAGCAAATAGCGCATACAGCCCCAGCATGGCCTGCTCGGTCGCGTCGCGATGGCCTCCGATCCATTTGAGACGACGAAATCCGGCAGAGCCCGTTTGTCGAGTTATCCGAGCACTCTAGCATAGCTTTCAATGCTGGCGACGAGCCACTCCAATTTTCAAAGAAAAGGCTCTAGAGCAATACTTTCAGAGCCAACGCACAGATAAATCTGACCGATCGATCAACAAATCTCGTTTGTAGGACGATCCGCACAAATGGGTTTGGTGGTAAGCTCGCCGACCATGAATACCTACAGCTCCCGCCCCGTTGTCCTCTGTCTCTCCGGCCACGACCCAAGTGGCGGCGCCGGCTTGCAGGCAGATATCGAAGCCCTGATCGCCCAAGGCTGTCACGCCGCGCCTACCGTGACCGCCCTGACCGTGCAGGATACCGTCAACGTTTCCGACTTCCGCGTGCTCGACCGCGAGTGGGTCCTGGCCCAGGCCAATGCCGTGCTGACCGATTCCACGGTCGCCGCCGTCAAGCTAGGCATGCTCGGCTCGATCGGCATGGTCGACACCGTCGCCGAACTGCTCAGTGCCCACCCGCACCTCCCGCTGGTCTGCGACCCGGTGCTGCGTGCCGGTGGCGGTGGCCGCCTGGGCAAGGACGAAGTCGGCTATGCCCTGCGCGAACGCCTGCTGCCACTGGCAACCATCGCTACGCCAAACCTGCCAGAAGCGCGCATCCTGGCCGAACTTCCTGAAGGCACTGCCGACGAGTGTGCGGAAAAACTGTTGCCGTACTGTAAACACCTGCTGATTACCGGTGGTCACGGCGACGAGGACGAAATCCACAATCGCCTGTACAGCCGCGACGGCCAGAGCCACACCTGGACCTGCCAGCGTCTGCCGGGCAGCTACCACGGTTCGGGCTGCACCTTGGCCAGCGCCCTGGCCGGTCGCCTGGCCCTTGGCGAGCAGCTGCAAAGCGCGGTGAAAAGTGCCCTGGATTACACCTGGCGCACCCTGCGCGACGCCGAACAGCTGGGCAAGGGCCAGTATGTCCCGCGCCGCCTGCCCCTGGATTTCTGCTCCTGACAAGAGGCTTTCAATGAAGCTACGCGGTCTGTACGCAATCACCGATAGCCAGCTGCTCGCCGGCCGTTTCCTGTCCCACGTCGAAGCCGCGCTGGAAGGCGGTGTGTGCCTGCTGCAGTACCGCGACAAGAGCGACGATGCCGCCCGCCGCCTGCGCGAGGCCGAAGCGCTGATGAAGCTCTGCGAGCGCTACGGCACCCAGCTGATCATCAACGACGACGCCGAACTGGCCGCGCGCCTGGGCGTCGGCGTGCACCTGGGCCAGACCGACGGCCCGCTGACACCGGCGCGCGCGCTGCTCGGCCGCCAGGCAATCATCGGCTCCACCTGCCACGCCAGCCTCGAGCTGGCCGCCCAGGCAGCCAGCGAAGGTGCCAGCTACGTGGCCTTCGGCCGCTTTTTCAATTCCGTCACCAAGCCCGGTGCGCCGGCTGCCAACGTCGATCTGCTGGAGCAGGCCCGCGCCCACGTGAAACTGCCGATCGCCGTGATCGGCGGCATCACCCTCGACAACGCTGCCCCGCTGATCGCCCATGGCGCCGATCTGCTGGCGGTGATCCACGGCCTGTTCGGTGCCGATAGCGCGCAAGAAGTCACCCGCCGCGCCCGCGCCTTCAACGCCCTGTTCGCTTCCTGATTTCGAGAGAAGATCCCATGTCCCGTTCCGAAGCCCTGTTCGCCCAAGCCCAGAAGCACATTCCTGGCGGCGTCAACTCGCCGGTCCGCGCTTTCAAGAGCGTCGGCGGCACCCCACTGTTCTTCAAGCATGCCGAAGGCGCCTACGTTGTCGATGAAGATGACAAGCGCTACGTCGACTACGTCGGCTCGTGGGGCCCGATGATCCTCGGCCACGGCCACCCGGACGTGCTCGATGCGGTACGCCGCCAGCTGGAGCACGGCCTGTCCTACGGCGCACCGACTGCGATGGAAACCGAGATGGCCGACCTGGTCTGCTCGCTGGTGCCGTCGATGGAAATGGTACGCATGGTCAGCTCCGGCACCGAAGCGACCATGAGCGCCATCCGCCTGGCCCGCGGCTACACCGGCCGTGACGCCATCATCAAGTTCGAAGGCTGCTACCACGGCCACTCCGACAGCCTGCTGGTCAAGGCCGGTTCCGGCCTGCTGACCCAAGGCGTGCCGAGCTCGGCCGGCGTACCGGCGGACTTCGCCAAGCACACCCTGACCCTGCCGTTCAACGACATCGCTGCGGTCGAGAAGACCCTCGCCGAAGTCGGCCAGACCGTGGCCTGCATCATCGTCGAGCCAGTGGCCGGCAACATGAACTGCGTTCCACCGGCGCCTGGCTTCCTCGAAGGCCTGCGCGAGCAGTGCGACAAGCATGGTGTGGTACTGATCTTCGACGAAGTGATGACCGGTTTTCGCGTCTCGCTCGGCGGCGCCCAGGGTTACTACGGGATCACGCCGGACCTGTCGACCTTCGGCAAGATCGTTGGCGGTGGCATGCCGGTCGGCTGCTTCGGTGGCAAACGCGAAATCATGGGCTGCATCGCGCCGCTGGGCCCGGTCTACCAGGCCGGCACCCTGTCGGGCAACCCGCTGGCCATGGCTGCTGGCCTGACCACCCTGAAGCTGATCAGCCGCCCAGGCTTCCATGATGAGCTGACCGCCTTCACCAGCCGCATGCTCGATGGCCTGCAGCAGCGTGCCGATGCCGCGGGCGTACCGTTCGTCACGACCCAGGCGGGCGCCATGTTCGGCCTGTACTTCAGTGGTGCCGACGACATCGTCACCTTCGACGACGTGATGGCCAGCGATGCCGAACGCTTCAAGCGTTTCTTCCACCTGATGCTCGACGGTAGCGTGTACCTGGCGCCGAGTGCGTTCGAGGCGGGCTTCACTTCGATCGCTCATGGTGAAAAAGAACTGCAGATCACCCTCGATGCGGCCGAAAAAGCCTTTGCCGCGCTGAAGTGATTGGTTGCCTGCACCGGCCTCTGTGGGAGCGGGCTTGCCCGCGAAGAGGCCGGTACAGGCAATAAATCCTTCTGCACAATCAGTTATCTTCCCCACCCGGACAGAAATTCGCGTAAAACTTTGTAAGGTTGGCGCTGCTTATCCCATAATGTGCCACCAGAGACATTGGCCGCAGCTTTGCAGAGGTAAGTCGATCCCCATGAACCGCACCGGCCGCGCCCTGACCTTGGGCTGCCTGTTGCTTCTTCAGCCCCTGCTGGCACTGGCGGAGGGCGGTAACTCGTTGCTGATTCCGGCAACGGGGCGCTGCACGCTCAATGTTCAGCCAGAAGACCTGCAGAACGCGCTGAAAGCCTGCGAGGAAACAGCGGCGACCGGGGACGCCCAGGCACAGTTCGAGCTGGGCGAGTACTACTACACGCTAACGCCGAAAAACCTGAAAAAGGCTCTGGACTGGTTCGAAAAGGCCTCGCTGCAAGGCCACGCCGAAGCCCAGTATCGCCTTGGCGCCATGTTCTTCCATGGCGAAGGGGTCAAGGCCAACAACGTGCAGGCATATATCCTGCTGAAGATGGCCGCAGTCAACGGCGCCGAGGATGCGCTGGACATGGCCGACGAAGTGACCGAACAGATGCCGCGCGACGAACTGGAGCACGCCACCCAGGTGCTCGGCCAGATCTTCCGCAAGTACCTGCTGGAACTGCAGAACGCCGAAGGGCGCACGCCGTTCTCGCCACTTCCCTGATCCTTACTTCTCCGGCATCGGCATGGGGAACGGCATCACATTGCCGCTGGCCCTGGCCTCGCTGATCTTGGCCGTGCCCAGGCGCTCCACCTCATCGATACGCACGATCGAATGCATTGGCACAAAGCTGCGGATCACCCCTTCGAACTGATTCTTCAGCTTCTCTTCGCTCGGGTCGACCACCACCTGGGTGCGTTCGCCGAAAACGAACTCTTCGATTTCCAGAAAACCCCACAGGTCGCTCTGGTAGATCTGCTGGGCATACATCTCGAAGACCTGCCCCTGGTTGAGGAAGATCACTTTATAGATGGCGGGTTCGCGTTTGCTCATGTTCGGCGGGATAACACATGCGTAAGAAAAGGCGCACATCATAGCAGAGCAGGCCCCAGGCCCGCGCAGGTACACGGCCTGTAGCAACCCTTGATCGTTTCAGTGCTTTCGCCACTGCCCTTCAAGGGTTATTCTTGAGTTCACATTCATTGCCGTCGAGCGGCTAAAAACGACCTTGAACGCACCCATACAACCCCATCGCTTCATCCTCGAACCCTTCGAGGCCCACCGTTTCGCCAACTTGTGCGGCCAGTTCGACGAGCACCTGCGCCTGATCGAACAACGCCTGGCCATTGAAATCCGCAACCGCGGCAATCAATTCGAGCTGATCGGCGAACCCAAGACCACTTCTGCCGCCGAGCAACTGCTGCGCCGTCTCTATCGCGAGACCAAGGCGAATGACCTGTCGCCGGAAACCGTGCACCTGTACCTGCAGGAGTCGACGGTGGAGAACATCGACAACCCGGCGGTCAACGAGGTCAGCGTCTCGCTGCGCACGCGCAAGGGCAATATCCGCCCGCGCGGTGTCAACCAGCAGCGCTACGTCAAGGAAATCCTCGGCAACGACATCAACTTCGGCATCGGCCCGGCCGGTACAGGCAAGACATACCTTGCCGTGGCCTGCGCCGTCGATGCGCTGGAGCGCGAGCAGGTGCGCCGCATCCTGCTGGTGCGCCCGGCAGTCGAGGCGGGCGAAAAGCTCGGCTTCCTGCCTGGTGACCTGGCCCAGAAGATCGACCCGTACCTGCGCCCGCTGTACGACGCACTGTACGAAATGCTCGGTTTCGAGCACGTGGCCAAACTGATCGAGCGCCAGGTGATCGAGATCGCCCCGCTGGCCTACATGCGCGGCCGCACCCTGAACAACAGCTTCATCATCCTCGACGAAAGCCAGAACACCACGCTCGAACAGATGAAGATGTTCCTCACGCGTATCGGCTTCGGCTCGACCGCGGTGATCACCGGCGACATCACCCAGGTCGACCTGCCCCGTGGCACCAAATCGGGCCTGGCCCATGTCATCGAGGTGCTCAGGGACGTACCGGGGATCAGTTTCACCCACTTCCAACCCAAAGATGTGGTTCGTCACCCACTGGTGCAGCGTATCGTCGAGGCCTATGACCGCTTCGATGCCCGCCAGGCCAAGCCCGAGGCGCCCGGCAAAGATGCTTGAACTTGACCTGCAACGGGCCACGGATGCTGCCGCCCCGGATGACGCCGCCTTCCGCCGCTGGTGCGAACTGGTCCTGCGCCAGCGCACCGCCGACTCGGAAATGACCATTCGTCTGGTCGACGAAGTCGAGGGCCGCGAGCTCAACCACACCTACCGGCACAAGGACTACGCGACCAATGTGCTGTCGTTCCCGGCCGACGTGCCCGATGACCTGCTCGACATCCCGCTGCTGGGTGATCTGGTGATCTGCGTGCCGGTGGTCGAGCGCGAGGCGGCTGAACAGGGCAAGTCACTGGAAGCGCACTGGGCGCACCTGGTCATCCACGGTTGCCTGCACTTGCTCGGCTACGATCACATCGAAGACGATGAGGCCGAGGAAATGGAAGCGCTGGAACGGGAATTGCTGGCAGAACTGGGTCACCCTGACCCGTACGCCGACGATGAAAACGAACCTCTCACACACTGATACACGAAGGATCACGAGAACCGCCATGAGCGAAGATCGATCGAGCAACGGGCAGAAGTCCTGGCTGGGTAAACTGACCCAGGCTTTTGCCCATGAGCCGAAAAACCGCCAGGAGCTCCTCGAGCTGCTGCGCGAAGCCCATCAGAACAAGCTGCTCGACAGCGAAGCGCTGACCATCGTCGAAGGCGCCATCCAGGTCGCTGACCTACAGGTTCGCGACATCATGGTTCCGCGTTCGCAGATGATCAGCATCAAGGCGACCCAATCGCCCCGCGAGTTCCTCCCGGCCGTCATCGACGCCGCCCACTCGCGCTACCCGGTGATCGGCGAAAGCCATGACGATGTGCTCGGGATCCTGCTGGCCAAGGACCTGCTGCCGCTGATCCTCAAGGAGAACGGCGAAAGCTTCAACATCAAGGACCTGCTGCGCCCGGCCACCTTCGTGCCGGAGTCCAAGCGCCTGAATGTGCTGCTGCGCGAATTCCGCGCCAACCACAACCATATGGCCATCGTCATCGACGAATACGGCGGCGTGGCAGGCCTGGTGACCATCGAGGACGTGCTGGAACAGATCGTCGGTGACATCGAGGACGAGCACGATGTCGAGGAAGACAGCTACATCAAGCCGCTGCCCAGCGGCGATTTCCTGGTCAAGGCGCTGACGCCGATCGACAACTTCAACGAGTTCTTCGACAGCGAGTTCTCGGATGACGAGTTCGACACCGTCGGCGGCCTGGTGATGAGCGCCTTCGGTCACCTGCCCAAGCGCAACGAGACCACCGAGATCGGCGCCTACAAGTTCCGCATTCTCAATGCCGACAGCCGGCGGATACACTTGCTGCGCCTGACCCCGATCACCCGCTAAGGACAAACATGCGTTGGATCACCCGCCCCGGCTGGCCCGGTAACCTGCTGGCCCTGGCGGCCGGCGCATCGACCCTCCTGGCCCTGGCGCCGTTCGACATCTGGCCGCTGGCCCTGCTGTCCATCGCACTGCTCTACCTTGGCCTGCGCGAGCTCAGCCCGCGCCAGGCCATGTGGCGCGGCTGGTGGTTCGGCTTTGGCCTCTACGGCGCTGGCACCTGGTGGATTTACGTCAGCATGAACACCTACGGCGGCGCCTCGCCGCTGTTGGCGATCGTGTTGCTGCTGGCGTTCTTCGCCGCCCTCGCCTGGTTCTTCGCCTTGCCCACCTGGTTGTGGGCGCGCTGGTTCAGGCGTAATGAGGCGCCCCTGGCCGACGCCCTGTGCTTCGCCGCCCTGTGGTTGCTGCAGGAGGCCTTCCGTGGCTGGTTCCTTACCGGCTTCCCTTGGCTGTATGCAGGTTACAGCCAGCTCGATGGCCCGCTAGCGGGCCTTGCGCCGCTGGGTGGCGTGTGGCTGATTTCCTTCGTCCTGGCGCTGAGCGCCGCGCTGTTGTGCAACCTGCACCGCTTGCGCGAACGCCCGTCGTTCCTGGCCATCGGTGCAGTACTGCTGCTGGCGCCGTGGGTGACAGGCATGGCCCTCAAGGACCACGCCTGGACCAAGCCAGCCGGAGACCCTCTCAAGGTTGCCGCCCTGCAGGGCAATGTCGAGCAAGACCTGAAATGGGACCCGGCGCACATTGACGCGCAGCTGGCGCTGTACCGCGACATGAGCTTCAGCTCCAAGCCGGTTGACCTCCTGGTCTGGCCGGAAACCGCCGTGCCGGTACTCAAGGACCAGGCCCAGGGTTACATCGATGTGATGGGCCGTTTTGCCGCCGATCGGCACTCGGCGCTGATCACTGGCGTGCCGGTACGTGAAGTGGTGCATCACCAGCGTCGTTTCTACAACGGTGTAACGGTTACCGGCGAAGGCGACGGTACCTACCTCAAGCAGAAACTGGTGCCGTTTGGCGAATATGTGCCCTTGCAGGACCTGCTTCGTGGCGCGATCGAGTTCTTCAACCTGCCGATGTCGGACTTTGCCCGCGGCCCCGCGGACCAGCCACTGCTGCAGGCCAAGGGCTACCAGATCGCGCCGTTCATCTGCTATGAGGTGGTCTACCCCGAGTTTGCTGCAGGCCTGGCAGCACGCAGCGACCTGCTGCTGACCATCAGCAATGACACCTGGTTCGGCACCTCGATCGGCCCGCTGCAGCACCTGCAGATGGCACAGATGCGTGCGCTGGAGGCCGGCCGCTGGATGATCCGCGCCACCAACAATGGCGTGACCGCACTGATCGACCCGTTTGGCAGAATCACCGCAGAAGTGCCGCAGTTCCAGCGCGCTGTGCTGTATGGCGAAGTGGTGCCGATGCAGCAGCTGACACCTTACCTGCAGTGGCGGTCCTGGCCGCTGGCCATTCTGTGTGTACTGTTGCTGGGTTGGGCGCTTCTGGCCGGGCGCATCGCGAAGACAGTCTGATTCAGACTGAACTGGCCTCTTCGCGGACACGCCCGCTCCCACAGGGTTTCGCGTTCCCATGTGGGAGCGGGCGTGCCCGCGAAGAGGCCCGCATGAGCGACACAAGGCTCAGTAGAACAACCGATACCCCACCAACCCCACCGCTTCATTGAGCAACTGCCCGCTCTGCCACATGGCCCGGCTCTCCGGCAGCAACCCACCAAACGGCCGTGCATGATCGCGCCCCAGAAACCCCACTGGCGCCGGCACCACCTCGAACCCGGCCCGCTCGAAGCTCCAGCGTGAACGCTGCATGTGCCACGCCTGGGTCACCACCACCACTCGGCGTATACCCAGCGGCTGTAACACCTTTGCGCTCAGCTGGGCGTTCTCCCAGGTAGTGCGACTGGCCTCTTCCTTCCATTTCACCTCGACGGCGAAATCCTCGCGCAGGCGATCCGCCATCAACTGTGCTTCGCTGGGCGGCGTACCGTAGTGCAAGCCACCACTGGTCAGCACCGGTAAACCCGAGGCTTTCGCCAACCGAGCAGCAAAACGCATGCGCTCAAGGGCGGTTGCCGCAGGCTGGTCTTCTCCCCCCCAGGCCGGATCACCACGTTCGCGCCCTGCGCCAAGTACCACGATGGCGTCCGCCCTGCTCGCCAGGCCGGCCCAATCACCAGTCTCAAGCGGCGGCTCCGTCTCCAGCAGGCGGGCAGACTCCTGTACCACCAGCGGCAAGCTCATCAGCCACAGGCCACCCAGCCCCACGGCAAAACACAGCGCCGCCAGCCGCGGCCGCCGCCAGCGCAACCACCAGGCAGCGAGCAGCAGCAGAAACAGGACGCCAGGCGGCATCAGCCATTGCTTGATGAAAAACCGGATCGGCATCGACACACCTCCATGGAAGGTGTGCAGCCTATAGAGGATCGACGCCGGTCAACAAGTCTGGGCCGGCGTCGATCATAGGAAGTGTCTTGTAGAACCGGCGCGCATTACCCTGCGCCTGGCGTCCTGAACGGCTAGCGATGTGGCAGCGTCCTGGATCTCGCCGAATTGGCGGGGCGTTTCTTGTCCTTGAGCCAGATAATCTTGGCCGTTGCCGGTTCCGCTTGCGGGAATGTACCGGCGCTGGCATTTCGGCGTTCCGGGAGGGAATCCAGGTAAGCCTTGATCACTTCGAACTCTGCATGGCTCAGGCCACGCAACTCCAGCTCGGCTGGCATCTCGTCGCGTAATCTTACCGAGGTCCTGGCGACTTCCAGTGCCAGGCCAAGACGGTCGATCAGGCGTTCGTAAAGCTCCGGTTTGCTTGCGGGTAGCTGCGTCTCTCCCATCCGTTCACCTCATTGAAGATAAAGATTATCTCCCCCCACACCTGAGCTTAGCGTCGCTGCAAAAAGCAGCCGGATGCCGCGACCAGCGGGCATTCGCAATCAAGGTTTCCCACGATGCGCAGCGCTGCTGTATGCTACGGCGTTCACTCTAAAACGACACCGGAGTGCCGGACGCAGCGAGGTTCCGCTGCCTGGAACAAGGTCTCTTCTCTCTCAGCAAAAAGTAGCCATGCACGAACAATACACGCCCCGTGATATCGAAGCCGCCGCCCAGAACTTCTGGGACGAGCAACAATCGTTCGCTGTTACCGAACAGCCAGGCAAGGACACGTACTACTGCCTGTCGATGTTCCCGTACCCGAGCGGCAAGCTACACATGGGCCACGTGCGCAACTACACCATCGGTGACGTGATTGCCCGCTACCAGCGCATGCTGGGCAAGAACGTCCTGCAACCGATGGGCTGGGACGCCTTCGGCATGCCTGCGGAAAACGCGGCGATGAAGAACAACGTCGCCCCGGCCAAGTGGACGTACGAAAACATCGACTACATGAAGACCCAGCTCAAGAGCCTGGGCCTGGCCATCGACTGGGCACGTGAAGTCACCACCTGCAAGCCGGACTACTACCGCTGGGAACAGTGGCTGTTCACCCGCCTGTTCGAAAAAGGCATCATCTACCGCAAGAACGGGACCGTGAACTGGGACCCGGCCGACCAGACCGTACTGGCCAACGAGCAGGTCATCGACGGCCGTGGCTGGCGTTCGGGCGCGCTGATCGAGAAGCGCGAAATCCCGATGTACTACTTCCGCATCACCGACTACGCCGACGAGCTGCTGGAAAGCCTCGACGAGCTGCCGGGCTGGCCTGAGCAGGTCAAGACCATGCAGCGTAACTGGATCGGCAAGTCGCGCGGCATGGAAGTGCAGTTCCCGTTCGACCAGGCCAGCATTGGCCACGAAGGCACCCTGAAGGTCTTCACCACCCGTCCGGACACCCTGATGGGCGCCACCTACGTCGCCGTTGCCGCCGAGCACCCGCTGGCCACCCAGGCCGCCCAGGGCAACCCGGCGCTGCAGGCGTTCATCGACGAATGCAAAGGCGGCAGCGTCGCCGAGGCCGACATGGCCACCCAGGAGAAGAAGGGCATGCCCACTTCCCTGTTCGTCGAGCACCCGCTGACCGGCGAGAAGCTGCCGGTGTGGGTCGCCAACTACGTGCTGATGCATTACGGCGACGGCGCCGTGATGGCGGTGCCGGCCCACGACGAGCGCGACTTCGAGTTCGCCCACAAGTACAACCTGCCGGTCAAGGCCGTGGTGCGCACCAGCGCCGGCGATGACGTCGGCAGCGAGTGGCTGGCCGCCTATGGCGAGCATGGCCAGCTGATCAACTCCGCCGAGTTCGACGGCCTGGACTTCGCCGGTGCCTTCGACGCCATCGAAGCGGCCCTGATCCGCAAGGAACTGGGCAAATCGCGCACCCAGTTCCGCCTGCGCGACTGGGGCATCAGCCGCCAGCGCTACTGGGGCTGCCCGATCCCGATCATCCACTGCCCGTCGTGCGGCGACGTGCCAGTGCCGGAAGACCAGCTTCCAGTCACCCTGCCAGAAAACGTGGTGCCGGACGGCGCCGGTTCGCCGCTGGCGCGCATGCCCGAATTCTACGAATGCAGCTGCCCGAAATGTGGCACCGCAGCCAAGCGCGAAACCGACACCATGGACACCTTCGTGGAATCGTCCTGGTACTTCGCCCGCTACGCTTCGCCGAACTACGAAGGTGGCATGGTCGATCCGAAAGCGGCCAACCACTGGCTGCCAGTCGACCAGTACATCGGTGGTATCGAGCACGCGATCCTGCACTTGCTGTATGCGCGCTTCTTCCACAAGCTGATGCGCGACGAAGGCCTGGTCACCTCCAACGAGCCGTTCAAGAACCTGCTGACCCAGGGCATGGTGGTCGCCGAGACCTACTACCGCGTGGCCAGCAACGGCGGCAAGGACTGGTTCAACCCGGCCGACGTCGAAATCGAACGCGATGCCAAGGCCAAGATCATCGGCGCCCGCCTGAAGACCGACGGCCTGCCGGTGGAAATCGGCGGCACCGAGAAGATGTCGAAGTCGAAGAACAACGGCGTCGACCCGCAATCGATGATCGACCAGTACGGCGCCGACACCTGCCGCCTGTTCATGATGTTCGCCTCGCCGCCTGACGCGAGCCTGGAGTGGTCCGACTCCGGCGTCGAAGGTGCAAGCCGCTTCCTGCGTCGCGTCTGGCGCCTGGCCCAGGCTCACGTCGCCCAGGGCCTGCCGGGCAAGCTGGAGGTCGCCGCACTGGACGACGCGCAGAAGGTCATCCGCCGCGCCATTCACGCCGCGATCAAGCAGGCCAGCACCGACGTGGGCCAGTTCCACAAGTTCAACACCGCCATCGCCCAGGTGATGACCGTGATGAACGTGCTGGAAAAGGCCCCGCAGGCCAGCAAACAGGACCGTGCCCTGCTGCAGGAAGGCCTGGAAGCCGTGACTCTGTTGCTGGCACCGATCACCCCGCACATCTCTCACGAGCTGTGGAAGCAGCTGGGCCACGATCAGGCTGTCATCGACGCTGGCTGGCCGGCAGTCGATGAGAGTGCCCTGGTACAGGACAGCATCACCCTGGTGGTGCAGGTCAACGGCAAGCTGCGCGGTCAGGTAGAAATGCCCGCCGCCGCCAGCCGCGAGGAAGTCGAAGCCGCTGCCCGCAGCAACGAAAACGTCCTGCGCTTCATCGATGGCCTGACCATCCGCAAGGTCATCGTGGTACCGGGCAAACTGGTCAACATCGTCGCCAACTGATGGCAACGCCCACCTGCACCCCGTGCGGGTGGGCGGTATCGGCCCACAAGGGAGCAACAACATGATCAAACGCAATCTGCTGGTAATGGGCCTGGCTGTCCTGCTCAGCGCCTGCGGTTTCCAGCTGCGCGGCACCGGCACCAACGCCCTGAGCGTCAAAGAGATGGACGTCAGCGCGCGCAACGCCTACGGCCAGACCGTGGTTCAATTGCGCCAGGCACTTGAGCGCAGCGGCGTCAATGTGCACACCGGCGCACCTTATCGCCTGATACTGACCAACGAGCAGGAAAGCTCGCGCTCGGCGAGCTACGCCGGCGGCAACAGCACAGCCGAATATGAGCTCACCACCACGCTCAACTACAGCATCGTGGGCCTGAACAACCTCGAGCTGCTGAGCGACAAGGTCGACGTACGCAAGACGTATGTGCGTGACGGCGGCAATATCACCGGCTCCGATCAGGAAGCCCAGCGGGCGCGCGAAGAAATGCGCCGCGACCTGGTGCAGTCGATGGTTGCGCGCCTGCAACTGCTGAGCCCTTCGCAGCTCGATGAGCTGCAACGCAAGGCCGACGCACGCGCCAAGGCCGAAGCTGACGCACTGGAGGCCGCGCGCCGCCAGCAGGCGGAAACGCCGCAGCAGTCGCCTATGGAAATCCCGGGCAACTAAGCCCGAGCGGGGCACTCCGGTGCCCCGCCTGCTCCCATGAAGCTCGCCCCCGCCCAACTCAACAAGCATCTGCAAGGCAGCCTGGCCCCGGTCTACGTGGTCAGCGGCGACGACCCGCTGCTGTGCCAGGAAGCTGCCGACGCCATCCGCAATGCGGCCCGCCAGCAAGGTTTTGACGAACGCCAGGTATTCAGCGCCGACGCCAACTTCGACTGGGGTACCCTGCTGCAAGCGGGTGCCAGCCTGTCGCTGTTCGCCCAACGGCGCCTGCTGGAACTGCGTCTGCCGTCGGGCAAGCCCGGCGACAAGGGCGCTGCAGCACTCATGGAGTACTGCGCCAGGCCCGCCGAAGACACCCTGCTGCTGGTCAGCCTCCCCAAGCTTGATGGCAGCGCACAGAAGACCAAGTGGGGCAAGGCGCTGATCGAAGGTGCCCATTGCCAGTTCATCCAGATCTGGCCGGTGGATGCCCAGCAATTACCCCAGTGGATCAACCAGCGCCTGTCTCAGGCCGGGCTGTCGGCGCAACGCGATGCCGTCGACCTGATAGCCGCGCGTGTTGAAGGCAACTTGCTGGCCGCCGCCCAGGAAATCGAAAAGCTCAAGCTGCTGGCAGACGGTAAGCAGATCACGGTGGAAACGGTGCAGTCGGCCGTGGCTGACAGCGCGCGCTTCGATGTCTTCGGGCTGGTTGATGCCATCCTCAATGGCGAAGCCGCCCATGCCCTGCGCATGCTCGAAGGCTTGCGCGGAGAAGGCGTCGAACCTCCGGTGATCCTCTGGGCACTGGCCCGTGAATTGCGCCTGCTGGCCGGGCTGGCGCAACAGTTTAGCCAAGGTGTGCCGTTGGACAAGGCTTTCAGCCAGGCGCGTCCGCCCGTGTGGGACAAACGCCGACCGCTGGTCAGCAAGGCCCTGCAGCGTCTCTCGGCCCAGCGTTGGGCACAACTGCTGCAGGATGCCCAGCGTATCGATGCGCAGATCAAGGGGCAGGCCGAGGGCTCGCCCTGGACCGGATTGTCGCGATTGGCGCTGTTGATGGCCGGGCAGCGATTGGTGCTCCCTTCGGAATAGCTGAGGGCGCTTTGCGCCCGTTTCGCGACACAAGGCCGCTCCTACAAGGAACCGCGCTCCCCTGTAGGAGCGGCCTTGCCGGGGCGCCGGACCGGTCGGGAAGGGCTGCAAAGCAGCCCCAGGATCTCAGCCATAAACACAATCAATTGGCCCCGCCACCCTCTCAGGCCTACAGTGCGCCCCGAAAGCCACCCAATCGGGAACCCCGCCATGAGCAAGAAGCCGAAACAACACGGCCCCAACAAGGCCAAGTCAATCATCGCCCAACCGCTGTTCCGCTGCCGCCAGGAACGACCGGAAAAGGGCAAAGGCAGCTACCGCCGCGAAGCCTTCCAATCGAGAGATTGGGAGGCTTCTTACTTTTTGGCCGCATGAAAGCATCGCAAGCGCAGGCATGGTATGGTCGGCACCTGACCTGCAATTCTGGATCTGTGCATGCTCTTGAGTCTTCTCCCCCGTTGGAATTCCCGCCAGTTGCTCGCGGCCTCCAGCTTCATCCTGCTCGTCGCCTGCGCGGAAAAACCCACCGCCGCCGACGCCCTGCCGCTGGCCCCCGCCCAGCCTGCTCCGGTCGTTACCCTGCCTGGCGCCACGCCCGACGTCAGCACTGAAATCCAGCCGCTGCAAACCTTCGCCCAATGGCAAGCCGGTTTCCGCCAACAGGCACTGCAGGCCGGCATCGCGGCAAGCACCTTCGACCGTGCGTTTCTCGGCGTCACACCAGACATGGACGTGATCAAGGCCGACCGCAGCCAGCCCGAGTTCACCCGCCCGGTGTGGGAATACCTCGATGGAGCGCTGTCGCCCCTGCGCGTGCGCAACGGCAAGAAACTGCTGGAACAGAACGCCGAACTGCTGACCCGCATCGAGCAGCGCTATGGTGTCGACCGCCAGGCGCTGGTGGCGGTGTGGGGCATGGAGAGCAACTTCGGCCAGTTCCAGGGCAGCAAGTCAGTGATCCGCTCGCTGGCCACCCTGGCCTATGAAGGGCGCCGCCCACAGTTCGCCCAGGACCAGCTGATCGCCGCCCTGCAGATCATCCAGCATGGCGATATCCAGCCTGAGGCCATGCGTGGATCGTGGGCCGGTGCCATGGGCCAGACCCAGTTCATCCCGACTACCTACAACACCTACGCGGTGGACTTCGACAATGACGGCCGTCGCGATATCTGGAACAGCACGCCTGATGCCCTGGCCTCCACGGCCAACTACCTGCAAAACTCGGGCTGGAAGCATGGCCAGCCGTGGGGCTTCGAAGTGCAGGTGCCAGCAGGTTTCGACTATTGGCAGGCAGACGGCACACTGCGCAAACCGGTAAACGAGTGGCTGCAGATGGGCGTGAAGCTACCGGCGGGTACCCAACTGCCAGCTGGCAGCAACCAGTTGTCGGCGGCCCTGCTGTTGCCGGCCGGCGCCCGTGGGCCGGCGTTCCTGGTGCTGGACAACTTCCGCGCGATCCTCAAGTACAACAACTCGTCATCCTATGCCCTGGCGGTGAGCCTGCTGGGTGATCGCTTCTCGGGTTGGGGCTTCATCAGCGGCAGTTGGCCGAAAGAAGACCTGCCATTGAGCCGCAGCGAACGGATGGAGTTGCAGAATCTGCTGAATGCCAGCGGGCATGAGGCGGGGAACCCGGATGGCATCATCGGGGCCAATACCCGCAAGGCGATTCGTAATGCCCAGCAGGGGCTAGGATGGCCGGCGGATGGTTATCCGACCCACAAGCTGCTCGACAGCTTGCGTCAGCGCTGATTCACCTGGGGCCGCTTTGCGGCCCTTTCGCGACACAAGGCCGCTCCTACAGGGATCGATTTCTCCTGTAGGAGCGGCCTTGTGTCGTGAAAGGGCTGCGAAGCAGCCCCGGCTATTTCATGCCCTGAACAGGTCCTGACCCAGCACCAGCGTCTGCCGCTCACTGTCCAGCCTCACCCAGGCCCCCAACGGCAAGCACACATTCGGATCACAATGCCCACTGCGCCAACCGGCCAGCACCGGCACGCCCAGCGGCCCGAAGGTCTGCTCCAGCAGCGGGGCCAACGCCGCGACGGTAATGCCGGCAAAATCCCCCACCAGCACACCCTTGATGCCCTCCAGCTTGCCTGCCAGGCGCAAATGGGTCAGTAACCGGTCGACCCGATACAGCGGCTCGTTGACATCCTCGATGAACAGGATGCAGCCCCGGGTATCGATCTCCGCTACCGTCCCGAGGGTCGCGCTCAGCATCGACAAGTTGCCACCGAGCAGGCGCCCACTGGCAACACCTGGCAACACGCAGTTCAAGGCGAAATCGGCCGGATGGACAATCTCATCCCCCTCCCCCAAAAGCCCGCCCAATTGAGCCAGCAATGACGACTCGGTCGGTTGCGATTTAGCCCCCAACAGATCGGCATTGAGCATCGCGCCGTGGAAAGTGATCAGCCCGGTACGCTGGTAGATGGCCGTGTGCAGCGCGGTGATATCGCTGTAGCCGATCAGCGGCTTGGGGTTGCGACGAATCAGCTCGAAATCCAGCCGATCGAGCAGCCGCATGCTGCCATAGCCACCCCGCATGCAGAGGATCGCGTCGACCTCCGGATCAGCAAAGGCCGCATGTAGGTCTTGCAGGCGCTGCTCATCGCTACCGGCCAGGTAACCCTCGGCCTCGTGAACGCCCGGGTAGATCCGGCAGCGGTAGCCACGCTCGGTGAACCACTGACCGGCCTTCTGCGAATCCAGACGAGCCGGCCCGGCCGGAGCAACGATGGCGAAGCAGGCACCTTGCGACAGTGGACGGGGAAGATAGGACTCGATGCTCTCAGGACAATTCATCGCACAACTCCTTGCTGGTAGATGGCTGGCGATTATCTTCGTCACCACCAGCCCCACCCATGGGGATAGAGCCCCCCAACAAAAATGCCGATGCCGCCTTTCAGCGTGCATCGGCATGGTCAACTCAAGCCCGGATCAGAGCTTGATCTTGGCTTCGTGAGCCTGCTGGTCGGCATGGTACGACGACCGTACCAACGGGCCCGAGGCCACGTTCTTGAAGCCCATCTTGTAACCTTCTTCGGCGAACCAGGCGAAGGTGTCCGGGTGGACGAAGCGCTGCACCGGCAGGTGGCTGCGCGACGGCTGCAGGTACTGGCCGAGGGTCAACATGTCGATGTCATGCTCGCGCATGCGGTGCATCACCTCGATCACTTCCTCATCGGTTTCGCCCAGGCCGAGCATCAGGCCCGATTTGGTCGGCACGTGCGGGACCATCTGCTTGAACTTCTGCAGCAGGTCCAGCGACCAGTCGTAGTCTGAACCCGGGCGCGCGGCCTTGTACAGGCGCGGTACGGTCTCGAGGTTGTGGTTGAACACGTCCGGCGGCGTTTGCGCGGTAATTTCCAGGGCGACGTCCATCCGGCCACGGTAGTCCGGCACCAGGGTTTCCAGCTGCACACCCGGCGACAAGGCACGGATTTCGCGAATGCAGTCGGCAAAGTGCTGAGCACCACCGTCACGCAGGTCGTCACGGTCCACCGAGGTGATCACCACGTACTTCAGGCGCAGGTCGGCGATAGCCACGGCCAGGTTCTTTGGCTCGTCCAGGTCCAGCGGCTTAGGCCGACCGTGGCCGACGTCGCAGAACGGGCAGCGACGGGTGCAGATGTCGCCCATGATCATGAAGGTCGCGGTACCACCGGAGAAGCATTCGCCCAGGTTCGGGCAGGATGCCTCTTCGCACACGCTGTGCAGCTTGTGCTTGCGCAGCAGCTGCTTGATGCGGTCGACTTCCGGGGATACCGGGATGCGTACGCGGATCCAGTCGGGCTTTTTCGGCAGTTCGTCGGTGGGGATGATCTTCACCGGGATACGCGCGACCTTTTCGGCGCCACGCAGTTTTACCCCGGCTTCCACTTTCTTCGGCGCTGGGCGCGCAGTGGCATCCTGGGTAGGTATCAGGTTCGGCACGGCTTCTTGCACAGTTGTCATATTCAGTCGATTCCGCCCGTGAGGGTCGTCTGCTCAGCATAGTCGAGGTGCCTGACCAGCTGTCCGCGCAGCCTTGTCCTGACCTCGTCGAGTTCGATCGGGCCTGCCAGGTCGCGCAGCTGGGTCATGGCCAGCCCCGCATACCCGCAGGGGTTGATTCGGCGGAATGGCGCAAGGTCCATGTCCACGTTCAGAGCAAGGCCGTGGAAGGAACGGCCGTTGCGGATTCGCAGGCCGAGGGAGGCGATTTTCGCTCCGTCGACATAGACCCCCGGCGCATCGGGCTTGGCCACGGCGTTGACGCCATAGCTGGCGAGCAGGTCAATCAGGGTCTGCTCGATGCGGCTGACCAACTCGCGCACGCCAAAACCCAGGCGGCGCACGTCCAGCAGCAGGTAGGCCACCAGCTGACCGGGGCCATGGTAGGTCACCTGGCCGCCGCGATCGGTCTGCACCACCGGGATGTCGCCCGGTACCAGCAGGTGCTCGGCCTTGCCGGCCTGGCCCTGGGTGAAGACCGCGGGGTGCTCGACCAGCCAGATTTCGTCCTGACTGTCCGGGCTACGCTGCTCGGTGAAGCGACGCATGGCCTCCAGCACCGGTTCATAGGGCTGCAGGCCGAGCTCGCGAATACCGAGGCAAAGCGACATCAGAGCACCATTTTCACGATGCCGGTGGCACGCAGGGCACTGTTGATGTCGTGCAGTTGATCTTCACTCGTGGCCACGATATGCAGTTGCACCGTAGTGTACTTGCCTTCCTTGCTTTGACGCTCGGCCAAGGTAGTCATGTCGACTTCGGCGTACTTTTTGAGGATCTCGATAACCGTGTCCTTGAAATGGACAACAGTATCGCCGATGACCTTGATCGGGTAATCGGCGCAGGGGAATTCGATCTTGTGCGACTTGACGTCAGGTTCGCTCATGGCGGAAACGGCCTCGTAAGCCGTGGCAACAACAATGCCCCCGCAGGATGCGCGGGGGCTTGCAGGTCACGTATCAGTTGAACAACCCGTAGAAGAATAGACGGATGCTATCCCACATACGGCGGAAGAAACCACCTTCCTCGACGCCATCGAGGGCGATCAGGTCGGCGCTGTGAACCACGTTCTCGTCCAGTTTGACTTCCACTTTGCCGATCACGTCACCTTTGGCGATCGGTGCGGTGAGCTGCGGGTTCATGGTCATCGAAGCCTGCAGGCGCTTCAATTGGCCTTTAGGCATAGTCATGGTCAGGTCGTCAGCCAGGCCTGCTTTGACTTGGCCGGTAGCGCCCTTCCAGACCGGAGCCTGGGCCAGCTCGGTACCCTTCTGGTAGAAGGTCTGGGTTTCGAAGAAGCGGAAACCGTAGGTCAGCAGCTTCTGGGTCTCGGCGGCACGGGCCTGTTCGCTGTTGGTACCGAACACCACGGCGATCAGGCGCTGGCCGTCACGTACGGCCGAAGCAACCATGCAGTAACCGGCTTCTTCGGTGTGGCCGGTTTTCAGACCATCGACGGTCTTGTCACGCCACAGCAGCAGGTTGCGGTTTGGCTGCTTGATGTTGTTCCAGAAGAACTCTTTCTGCGAGTAGATGGCGTAGTGGGCCGGGTCGATGGTGATGATCGCGCGGGCCAGCAGGGCCATGTCGTGAGCCGAGGAGTAATGCTCCGGGTTCGGCAGGCCGGTCGGGTTCATGAAGTGGCTGTTGGACATGCCCAGTTCAGAAGCCGTCTTGTTCATCATGTCGGCGAAGGCGTCTTCGCTGCCGGCGATGTGCTCGGACAGGGCGACCGAGGCATCGTTGCCCGACTGGATGATGATGCCGTGCAGCAGGTCACTGACGGTGACCTGGCTGCCGACCTTGATGAACATGCGCGAACCGCCGGTACGCCAGGCGTTTTCGCTGACGGTGACCGGGTCGTTCTCGCCGATCTGGCCGCGACGGATGTCGACGGTGGCGATGTAGGCGGTCATCAGCTTGGTCAGGCTGGCTGGCGGCAGGCGCTCGTCACCGTTGTTCTCGACCAGCACGTTGCCGCTGGACGCGTCCATGAGTACGTAGGACTTGGCTGCCAGTTGCGGTGGCGCCGGCATCATCTGCTCTGCTGCGAAGGCAGCAGGCGTGAGCATCAGCAGTACGGGCAGGCAAAGTCGTTTGGCAAGGTTGGTGATGTTCATCCGTCTCTCGAAAATCGCTAATGGTCTGATGTTCCCTGGGCCACATCGTGTGCCCAGCGCCAGTCAGTCTAGTTTTGGTGGCCATGGCCGGCCCACCCCTGAACGGCTGAATCAGGGTGCGGCTTTATGTCGCTGCGGGCAAAAGCCGACATTGTACATGGCCGGGGCCGGCAATTCATGACAAAACCGACAGTTTGTGGGGGCCAGGGCCCCCACAAGAACTGTCAGTCAGCTGTGACCAGCTTGGCCTGGCCAAGGTTCGCCAGGCGAATGCTGTCTTGTGCGTGCTGGATCTCGCCCTGGCTGCTGAACGGCCCCAAACGCACGCGGTGCAGGGTTTGCTGGTTACGCACGATGGAGCTGATGAACACCGGTGCGCTGACCATGGTACTGAGCTTGGAACGCAGCAGTTCGGCAGCGTCCGGGTTGGCGAAGGCGCCCACCTGAAGGACGTTGCCAGCAGTGCCCGCTGGCACGCTGCCGCCGCCCACCTGCACCGGCACCACTGGCGCCGCGTGCTGCTGCGGCGGCGGGGTCCACTGCTCGACCCGGCCGGTGCTGGCCGGAATCGCCTGGGTCTGGGCGACCTGCGGCTCCTTCAGCATCAGCGGCGGCTGCTGGCCCTTCTGCGCCCACCATTGCTGCGGATCGATACCCTCCACTCGCACGTGCGCGGTACCGATCTCGGCGTAGCCGAGCTTCTTCGCCGCGGCGTAGGAGAGGTCGATGATACGGTCGGAATAGAACGGTCCACGGTCGTTGACTCGCAGGATCACACTGCGGCCGTTGGCCAGGTTGGTCACCCTTACATAGGCCGGCAATGGCAGGGTCTTGTGCGCCGCACTCATGCCGTACAGGTCGTACAGTTCACCGTTGGCGGTGTTCTGGCCGTGGAACTTGGTGCCGTACCACGATGCCGTGCCCTCGGCGCGGTAGTTGCGCGAGTCCTGCATCGGGTAGTAGGTCTTGCCCAGCACGGTGTACGGGTTGGCCTTGTAGGCACCGGTATGCATGGTCGGGGTGGCATCGGGGATCTTGTTGACGTCCACATCCCACCACGGCGCACCGTCCTTGTGGGCACGGTTAATGTCCAGGCCAGGCTGCGAGCGGACGACGTTGCCGCTGCCCTGCGAGGTCGGACGGCTGGAGGAACAGCTGACCAGCAGCATGCCGACGGTCATGCAGGTCAGCAGCTTGAAGGTGTTGGCAGAGAGGATTGCGCGCATTACTTGACGCCCCGTACTTGGACCAGCTGTTCCGCAAGCTGATGCACCGCCATGGCATACATCACGCTGCGGTTGTAGCGAGTGATCGCGTAGAAGTTCTTCAGGCCCATCCAGTACTCGGGGCCTTTGTCGCCATCCAGGCGGAAGGCAGTAACCGGCAGATCATCGCGCAACGCATCATGGCTCGACCAGCCCAGTGCCCGCAACTCCCCGAAGGTTTTCGCCGGCTCGATACCGGTGGTCAGGCCAAGATCCGCCTGCGCGCCACTGACCTGGGCGCGGCTGACCACGCGCTCGCCGGCCACCCAGCCGTGGCGCTTGAAGTAGCTGGCGACGCTGCCGATGGCATCGTCGGGGTTGTTCCAGATATTGATGTGGCCGTCACCGTCGAAGTCCACCGCGTAGTTGCGGAAGCTGCTCGGCATGAACTGCGGCAGGCCCATGGCACCGGCATAAGAACCCTTGAGGGTGAGCGGATCGATCTGCTCGTCACGGGCCAGCAACAGGAACTCACGCAGTTCCTTGCGGAAGAATTCCGCGCGTGGCGGGTAGTCGAAGGCCAGAGTCGACAAGGCATCGATCACCCGGTAGTTGCCGGTGTTGCGGCCGAAGAAGGTTTCCACGCCGATGATCGCGACGATGTACTGCGCCGGCACGCCATATTCTCGCTCGGCACGGGCCAGCACCGCTTCGTGCTGACGCCAGAAGTCCACACCACGGGCAATGCGCGCGTCAGTGATGAACATCGGCCGGTATTCCTTCCACGGCTTGACCCGTTCGGCCGGACGCGAGATGGCGTCGAGGATCGACTGCTTGCGCTGCACCTCGCGAAACACACCGTTCAATTGCTCGGGGGCAAACCCATTGTCGCGGCTCATCTGGAGAATGAACTCGGTCACTTGCGGCGAGCCGTCGTAATCGCCGGCATGGGCCAGCTGTACAGCGCCGAACAGGCCCACCGCGCCGATCCACGGCGCACAACGGGCAGCCCAGTTACGCACTGCTTGCATGAAATTCTTCACCTTATTCAAACCTGCGCAATCCACTTGCGGTGCGTGTGGATCGACATCAGAACGCCAAACGCTGACAGCAGCGTCACCAACGAAGTTCCGCCATAGCTAATGAAGGGCAGCGGCACACCCACCACGGGCAACAGGCCGCTGACCATACCGATATTGACGAACACATACACAAAGAAGGTCATGGTCAGGCTGCCCGCGAGCAGCTTGCCAAACAGGGTCTGCGCCTGCGCGGTGATCATCAGCCCGCGGCCGATCAGCAGCAGGTAGACGATCAGCAGCAGGCATATGCCGACCAGGCCGAACTCCTCGCCAAGCACCGCGATGATGAAGTCAGTGTGGCTTTCCGGCAGGAAGTCCAGGTGCGACTGGGTACCCAGCAGCCAGCCCTTGCCGAACACGCCACCGGAGCCGATCGCTGCCTTCGACTGGATGATGTTCCAGCCGGTACCCAGCGGGTCGCTCTCCGGGTCGAGGAAGGTCAGTACGCGCTGCTTCTGGTAGTCGTGCATCACGAAGAACCACATCGCCACCGCCACCGGCACCGTAGCCGCAAGCACGCTGAGGATCCAGCGCCAGCGCAAACCGCCCATGAACAGCACGAATGCACCGGATGCGAGAATCAGCAGCGCCGTGCCCAGGTCAGGCTGACGGACGATAAGAATGAACGGCACGCCGATCAACACCAGGCTTATTGCCACGTGTTTCAGGTGCGGCGGCAAGGTGCGCTTGGAGAGATACCAGGCGATGGTCGCCGGCATGATGATCTTGAGGAACTCCGAGGGTTGGAAGCGGATCACCCCAGGGATGTTGATCCAGCGCGTGGCGCCCATGGCGTTGTGGCCCATGACGTCCACCACCACCAGCAGGAACACCCCGACCAGATACGCCAGTGGTACCCAGCGCGCCATGAAGCGTGGCTCCAGCTGGGCGATGACGAACATCGAGACCAGGCCGATGCCGAACGAGGTAGCCTGCTTGAGCAGCAGGTCCCAGTTCTTGCCACTGGCCGAATAGAGGACGAACAGGCTGCCGGCCGCAAGGGTCAGCAGGATGATCAACAAGGGGCCGTCGATGTGGATGCGCTGCAGGAAGCTGGCGCGTCGACGCATCACGTCCTCGCTGGAGAGCATGCGATCGAAATTGTTCTTCACTGGGCCGTTTCCTGGGCGACGGTGGCAGGCGCGAATTCGCTTTTCAGCCGGCCGCTCTCGTCGAGCAGCCAGGCGTCCATGATCTGCCGCACCACTGGCGCGGCGACGCCGGAACCGGACTCACCGTTCTCGACCATAACCGAAACCACGATCTTCGGATCGTCGGCCGGGGCAAAGGCCACGAACAGCGCGTGGTCGCGGTGGCGCTCCTGGAGTTTGTTGCGGTCGTACTTCTCGCCCTGCTTGATCGCCACCACCTGGGCGGTACCGCTCTTGCCAGCGATGCGGTACTGCGCGCCGGCTGCCGCCTTGCGCGCGGTACCGCGGGCGTTGTGCATCACTTGCTCCATGCCATGGGTGACCTTGGCCCAGTCAGACTTGTCGCGCAGGACGATGTCTTCCATCGGATTAGGGTCCACCGGCGGCTGGCCCTCGATGGTCTTGGCCAGGTGCGGGCGGTTCCATACGCCCTTGTTGGCAATCAGTGCAGTGGCCTGGGCCAGCTGCAGCGGCGTGGCCTGCATGTAGCCCTGGCCGATGCCGAGAATCAGCGTTTCACCCGGGAACCAGGCCTGTCGGCGGGTGGCGCGCTTCCACTCACGCGACGGCATCAGCCCGGGCGACTCCTCGAACATGTCGAGGGCAACCTTCTGGCCGATGCCGAACTTGTTCATGTAGCCAGACAGCCGATCGATGCCCATCTTGTGGGCAAGATCGTAGAAGTAGGTGTCGTTGGAGCGCATGATCGCGGTGTCCAGGTCGACCCAGCCGTCACCGGTACGGTTCCAATTACGGTATTTGTGATCGTAGTTGGGCAACTGGTAGTAGCCCGGGTCGAATACCCGGCTGCTGGCGTTGACCACCCCGCTGTCGAGGCCGGCAATGGCCACCGCCGGCTTGATGGTCGAACCCGGCGGGTACAGGCCACGAAGCACGCGGTTGAACAGTGGCCGATCGATCGAGTCGCGCAGCTCGGCATAGGCCTTGAAGCTGATGCCGGTAACGAACAGGTTGGGGTCGAAACTCGGCTGGCTGACCATCGCCAGCACCTCACCGGTTCTCGGGTCGAGCGCGACCACTGCGCCGCGACGGCCACCCAGAGCGGCCTCGGCGGCTTCCTGCAGTTTGATGTCGAGGCTCAGCACGATGTCCTTGCCCGGCTTCGGGTCTGTGCGCTTGAGCACCCGCAGCACCCGGCCGCGAGCGTTGGTCTCGACTTCCTCGTAACCGACCTGACCATGCAGCTCGGGCTCGTAGAAGCGCTCGATGCCGGTCTTGCCGATATGGTGGGTGCCGCTGTAGTTGACCGGATCGAGGGTTTTCAGCTCTTTTTCGTTGATCCGGCCGACATAACCGACCGAATGAGCGAAGTGCGCGCCCTGTGGGTAGTGGCGCACCAGCTGGGCGACGACTTCCACACCCGGCAGGCGGAACTGGTTCACCGCCACGCGGGCGATCTGCTCTTCGTTCAGCTCGAACAGGATCGGCACCGGCTCGAACGGCCGACGGCCCTGCTTCATGCGCTTCTCGAACAGCGCCCGGTCGTCCGCTGTCAGGTCCAGCACTTCGACGATGTTATCCAGCACTTCCTGCCAGTTACCTGCGCGTTCGCGGGTCATCGACAGGCTGAAGCTAGGCCGGTTATCGGCGATGATCACCCCGTTGCGGTCGAAGATCAGGCCACGTGTAGGCGGAATCGGCTGCACATGCACCCGGTTGTTCTCCGACAACGTCGAGTGATAGTCGTACTGGATGATCTGCAGGTAGTACAGCCGCGCAACCAGCACACAGATGAGCAGGATGACCGCCACCCCGCCGACCACGACGCGGTTACGCACCAGGCGGGCGTCTTTCTCGTGGTCCTTGAGACGGATCGGCTGCGACATCGGACTGCTTACAGGCTCATTTGTGGTAAGGGTGCCCGGACAACACGGTCCAGGCGCGGTAGATCTGCTCGCCGATGAGTATCCTTACCAACGGGTGCGGCAGGGTCAGCGGCGATAGCGACCAGCGTTGCTCGGCGCGCGCACAGACCTCAGGCGCCAGCCCTTCCGGGCCGCCCACCATCAAATTCACCGTGCGCGAGTCCAGGCGCCAGCGGTCCAGCTCGGTTGCCAGCTGCTCGGTACTCCAGGGCTTGCCATGGACCTCGAGGGTGACGATGCGTTCCCCAGGCTGAACCTTGCTCAGCATGGCTTCGCCCTCCTGACGGATCAGGCGGGCGACGTCGGCATTCTTGCCACGGGTGTTCAGCGGGATTTCCACCAGCTCGAGCGACAGCTCCTGGGGCAGGCGCTTGGCATATTCATGCCAGCCTTCCTCGACCCACTTGGGCATGCGCGAGCCGACCGCGATCAGGCGCAGACGCACGACGCTTCCTTATTCCCGGTCTTTCAGCTTGTCGGTGAAGTAGTCGCTGGCGTTTTCCGGGCTGTGATGCTTGGCATCAGCGGCACGGCTCTGCTCGGCACCCAGCCACAGACGCTCCAGGTCGTAGAACTGACGGGCAGCGGCGGTCATCATGTGCACGATGACGTCGTTCAGGTCCAGCAGCACCCAGTCGCTGTCGCCCTTGCCTTCTTCGCCCAGCGGCTGTGCGCCTTCTTTCTTGACCACTTCACGGACCTTTTCCAGCATCGCGTTGATCTGGCGGTTGGAGGTACCGGTGGCAATGATCATGTAGTCGGTCAGGCTGTGCTTTTCGCGCACGTCAATGACCTGGATGTCCTGGGCCTTGACGTCTTCCAGGGCGCTGATGGTCAGTTTGACCAGTGCTTCGCCATTGATTTTCTGCTTGCTCATAAAAAACTCTTCAACTCGTTTGGATGAGGCGCCCTGGGGCACCGTCAGTTAGGGGCACGATACAACTCGTGCGCCTCGATGTAGGCCAGTACGGCGTCCGGCACCAGGAACCTCACCGATTTGCCGCTGGCCAGCAGCTGTCGGATCTGTGTAGCCGACACCGCGAGCGGCGTCTGCCAGACGAACGAAATATTCCCCGCCGGGCCGGACATGGCGGTGGGATCGCTCTCCGAGCGCGCAGCCAGCAGGTTGCGCAACTCGTCAGGGGGTTCAACGTCGGCATCCGGGCGTTGCAGCACCAGGATGTGACAATGTTGCAGCAGTTCTTCCCAGCGGTGCCAGGTGGGCAGGCCGCAGAAGGCATCCCAGCCGAGCACAAGGAACAGCTGGTCGTCGACGCGCAGTTCGGCGCGGATCGACTCCAGCGTGTCGATGGTGTACGACGGCTTGTCGCGCTCCAGCTCGCGGGCATCGACGCTCAGGCAATCGACGCCCTGCACCGCTTCACGGACCATGGCCAGGCGATCCTGCGCCGCCACCTGCGGGGTATCGCGGTGTGGCGGCCGAGCATTGGGCAACAGGCGCAGCTCATCGAGCGCCATGAACTCGGCCACCTCCAGCGCGCTGCGCAGGTGGCCGATGTGCACGGGATCGAAGGTACCGCCAAGAATGCCGATGCGCCGGACTGCCTGGGCCTTGCTCAACTCAGCAGGACTCCTGGCCACGCAGCTGGCCGTCACCGATCACCACGTACTTCTCACAGGTCAGGCCTTCCAGGCCGACCGGGCCGCGGGCGTGCAGCTTGTCGGTGGAAATACCGATTTCCGCGCCCAGGCCATACTCGAAGCCATCGGCGAAGCAGGTCGGGGTGTTGAGCATCACCGATGCCGAATCGACCTCGGCCATGAACTGGCGGGCCTGGCCCTGGTGCTCGGTGATGATCGAGTCGGTGTGGTGCGAGCCGTACTGGTTGATGTGCTCGATCGCCTGGTCCAAGCCATCGACGATGCGGATCGACAGGATCGCGTCGAGGTACTCGGTGTGCCAGTCGTCTTCAGTCGCCAGTTTGGCGTCGATCAGCGCGCGGGTGCGCTCACAGCCACGCAGCTCGACACCCTTTTCCTGGAAGCGGCGGGCCATTTCCGGAAGGAAGCCTTCAGCCACGCGCTGGTCGACCAGCAGGGTTTCCATCGCGCCGCAGATGCCATAGCGGTAGGTCTTGGCGTTGAATGCCACGCGCCAGGCCTTGTCCAGGTCGGCGTGTTCGGCCACATAGACGTGGCAGATACCGTCCAGGTGCTTGATGACCGGCACGCGGGCATCGCGGCTGATGCGCTCGATCAGGCCACGGCCGCCGCGCGGCACGATGACATCGACGAACTCGGGCATGCTGATCAGCGCGCCAACAGCTTCGCGGTCCGTGGTCTCGACCACCTGCACCACGGCAGCTGGCAGGCCCGCCGCCGCCAGGCCACGCTGGATGCAAATGGCGATGGCGCGGTTGGAGTGAATGGCCTCGGAGCCGCCACGCAGGATGGTGGCGTTGCCCGATTTCAGGCACAGACTGGCGGCATCGATGGTCACGTTCGGACGCGACTCGTAGATGATCCCGATCACCCCCAGTGGCACACGCATCTTGCCGACCTGGATGCCCGACGGGCGGTAGCTCATGTCGCGGATTGCGCCGACCGGGTCTGGCAGGCTGGCAACCTGGCGCAAGCCGGTGATCATGCCGTCGATGCGCGCCGAGGTCAGCGCCAGGCGGTCAAGCAGCGCTGGCTCCAGGCCATTGGCACGGCCAGCGGCAAGGTCCAGTTCGTTGGCTGCGGCAAGCTCGACGCGTGCAGCATCCAGCGCATCGGCGGCGGCCTGCAGGGCGCGGTTTTTCTGCGCGGTGCTGGCACGTGCGATGACGCGGGAAGCCTGGCGTGCGGCGCGACCCAGGCGGGTCATGTAGTCAAGAACGGACTCAGTCATGGGTTCGGTGTCTTGGCGAAGGGGAAATCGGCTGATTATAACTGTCGCGCAGGTATACGCCCAGCGGCGGGTGGCGGATGGTAGAAAATGGCTCGCAATAATCCATAAGAAAGATGTAACTGCGCTTATCGAACTGTCCCGGTTAAGCCTCGATTAAGCCATTCATTGCTATCATCCCCGCCTTTAATGCCACGAACCGCCAGCATGCCAGCCTCAGCCCCCTGCCCTGCACGCGCACTCCCTGACAGCTTCTTTGACCGCGACGCCCAGACTTTGGCCAAGGCGTTACTGGGCAAAGTCATCCGTCATCGCCAAGGCAACCTGTGGTTGGCCGCACGGATCATCGAGACCGAGGCCTATTACCTCACCGACAAAGGCAGCCATGCCTCGCTCGGCTATACCGAAAAGCGCAAGGCGCTGTTCCAGGGTGGTGGGCACATCTACATGTATTACGCCCGCGGTGGCGACTCGCTCAACTTCAGCGCCCAAGGCCCAGGCAACGCGGTACTGATCAAGTCCGCCTACCCTTGGGTCGATGCCATCTCCGATGCCAACAGCCTGGCGCAAATGCAGCTGAACAACCCCGATGCCAGCGGCAATCTGCGCGCACCCGAGCGCCTGTGTGCCGGGCAGACCCTGCTGTGCAAGGCCATGGGCCTGAAAGTGCCGCACTGGGACGCGCAACGCTTCGACCCTGAGCGCCTTTACGTCGAAGACTGCGACATCGCCGTGCCACGGGTGATCCAGGCCGCCCGCCTGGGCATACCCCACGGCCGCGACGAACACCTGCCGTACCGCTTCGTCGACGCCGAATTCGCCCGCTTCTGCACCCGGAACCCGCTACGCCGGGGCCAAGTCGAAGGGCAAGACTTCTTCATACTCGAACAAGGAAGCTGAAACATGGGCCAATGGCTCGACAGCCTGACCGGCTGGCTCAGCGCCAACCCTCAGTGGCTTGGCGCGGCAATCTTTCTGGTGGCCTGCGTGGAATGCCTGGCCATCGCCGGCATCATCGTGCCGGGCACGGTGCTGCTGTTTGCCGTTGCCGTGCTGGCCGGCAGTGGTGCCTTCAGCCTGGGTGAAACCCTGCTGCTGGGGTTCCTGGGCGGCCTGCTCGGTGACGCGCTTTCGTACACCATCGGCAAGTACTTCCACCAGAACATCCGCCGCCTGCCGCTGCTGCGCCACCACCCGGAGTGGATCGGCAGTGCCGAGGCCTATTTCCAACGCTACGGCATCGCCAGCCTGCTGGTGGGGCGCTTCATCGGCCCACTTCGGCCAATGTTGCCGATGGTTGCCGGGATGTTCGACATGCCGCTGCCGCGCTTCATCGCCGTCAGCCTGGTGGCGGGCGCGGGTTGGTCGGTCGCCTATCTGCTGCCAGGCTGGGCCACCGGTGCAGCCATGCGCCTGCCCTTGCCCGAAGGTTTCTGGCTGGATGCGGGGATCATTGCCGGGACCTTGGCAGTGCTGATCGGCCTCAGTCTCAACAGCAGTATTCGTGATCAGCGCCACGGCACCCGGCTAATTGCCGGCCTGAGCTTCATCGCCCTGGCAGGGCTGTTTCTCGGCTGGCCCTATCTGCACGAATTCGATCAAGGTGTGATGACGCTGGTGCAGGAGCACCGCAGCCAGGCAATCGATGGCACCGTGGTGCTGGTGACCCGGCTTGGCGACTTCAAGACTCAGTTCTTCCTCGGTGGTTTGCTCACCGGCCTGCTGCTACTCGCGCGGCAGTGGCGCCATGCCCTGTTTGCGGGCGGTGCGCTGCTGGGCACGGCGATCGCCAATGGCACCCTGAAATGGTTGTTTGCCCGCGCCAGGCCGGAGGTATTGACCGACCCACTGACCAGCTACAGCATGCCCAGCGGGCACAGTTCGGCGTCGTTCGCATTCTTCCTGACCCTGGCGGTACTCGCCGGGCGCGGGATGCCGCCGCGCATGCGCCTGACCTGGGTGATGCTGGGCTGTATTCCGGCGCTGGCAATTGCCTTGTCGCGGGTGTACCTGGGCGCGCATTGGCCGACCGACATCATGGCCGGGGCCTTGCTGGCCTGCTGCGTGTGTGCGCTGAGCCTGACGCTGGTGCAGCATCGACAGCCGCTGACTGCGCTGCCGCAGAAGGTGTGGTGGCTGGTGTTGCCGGCGTGTATCGCATTGCTGGCGTTCTTTGCCATGCATGCGTTGCCCCACGCCCTGCTGCGCTACCAATATTGATGTTGCCTGCACCAGCCTCTTCGCGGCTAAAGCCGCTCCCACATGGATCGCGCAATACCTGTGGGAGCGGCTTAGCCGCGAAGTGGCCGGTGCAGGCCACTGAATTCAATCAGGCGAACAGCTCACCCTGAATCCGCTCCAGCAGCTTCTGGATCTCTTCCAGTCGCTGCGCCGCTGAGTCGATCGCGAGCAAGTCCAGCTTGTCCTCCTCCATGAACGGCAACAAGTAGGCCAGCTGGTTGGCCAGGGCCTGGCGCCCGTCGACATCCCGCGGCATGTCCAGCGCCTCGACCATCGGGTGCTCGCCCAAGGCCACCAGCAGCGCCAGCAGGTCATCGTCGTGTTCGGTAAGTGGGCTGTCCGGTTGCTCCGCCAGCCAATGCACCTCGCCCACCAGCAACTGGTCCTTCTGCACTTCGGTCTGGCTCAACTCGAAGCGCCGTACACCCTCCACCCGAATACCCAGCAAGCCGTTGTCCTGCTGGACGAAGTCGCGGATCATGGCCTCGCAACCAATCGACGCCACCACCGGCGGCGCCTTGCCGACCTGTTCGCCTTCGACGATGCACACCACGCCAAAGCCGGTACCCTGCTTCATGCAGCGGCCAATCATGTCCAGGTAGCGCGCCTCGAAGATCTGCAGATCCAGCAGGCAACCGGGAAACAACACGGTATTGAGGGGAAACAGCGGTAGCGTCATCACAACTCCTCAAGCCACCAGGCTGACCGCCAACGGCAGGAACACCGCCGTGGCCACCCCCATCAGGCTCATCGCCAGCGCGGCAAAAGCGCCGCATTCATCACTTTCCTGCAAGGCCACCGAAGTGCCCACGGCATGGGCCGTCACCCCCAGCGACATGCCACGCGCCTCCGGGCTGTGCACACCCAGGCGGGTCAGCAGCGCCGGGCCGAAGATCGCCCCGATCACGCCAGTAATCAATACGAACACCGCCGCCAACGCCGCCACACCACCAATCTGCTCGGCCACCAGCATGGCGATCGGCGAAGTGACCGATTTCGGCGCCATGGTCATCAGGATCATGTGCTCGGCACCGAACCACCAGCCAAGCAGCAGGCAGCAGACCGTGGCGAACAGGCCTCCGATTACCAGCGTAGTAAAAGTCGGCCAGAACAGCTGCCGGATGCGTCGAAGGTTGAGATAGAGCGGTACCGCCAGGGCCACAGTCGCGGGGCCGAGGAGGATGTTCATGATTTCGGTGCTCTTGCGGTATTCGGCGTAACTGATACCGCAAGTCAGCAACACCCCGATCACCAGCAGCATCGATACCAGCACCGGCTGCAGGAAGATCCAGCGGGTCTTTTCATAGGCTGCCAGCACAATCTGGTAAGCGCCGAGGGTGATGCCGATGCCGAACAACGGATGGTGGATGACTGCGTCGAGCGCGCCTTGCCAGTCAAGGATCATGGCCGCTCCTCACGCTTGCCGTGCTGGCGATCAATTAGCTTCTGCATCAACAGGCCGACGAACACCAGGGTCACCAGGCAGGAAATCAGCAAGGCGCCGGCAATTGCCCAGAAGTCTGCGGCAATGTCCTTGGCATAGACCATCACCCCCACCGCCGGTGGAACCAGCAGCAGTGGCAGGTAGCGCAGCAGGCTACCGGCGGCCTCGCTCAGTGGCTTGCCGACTTCGCCACGGGCCATGAGGAAGAACAGCAGCAGCAACAGGCCGATGATCGGGCCCGGCAGAATCGGCACGCACAAGTGATTGAGCGCCGTACCCAGCAGTTGAAACAGCACCAGCCAGGTCAAACCACGCAACAGCATAAGGATCTCCTTCAGGCATGCAGGCCATTATAAGCACGCGCCGCCCGTAAGCCGATATTCGCCGAAAAGCGTGCATCTTGACTGAAACGGTTCGCCGTGCTGATCTTGCACTCTCGTACCAAATGACAACTTGGAGAGTCGCGATGCCCTATGTACCGGTAAACGAGCTATCGCAGTACGTTGGAAAGGAGCTGGGACGTTCCGACTGGCTGAAGATCGACCAGCAGCGCATCAACCTGTTCGCTGAGGCCACCGGCGATTTCCAATTCATCCATGTCGACCCGGAAAAGGCGGCGAAAACCCCGTTCGGCACCACCATCGCTCACGGTTTCCTCACCTTGTCGCTGATTCCCAAGCTGATGGAAGACATCCTGGTGCTGCCTGAAGGGCTGAAGATGGTGGTCAATTACGGGCTCGACAGCGTGCGTTTCATTCAGCCGGTGAAGGTCGACAGCAGGGTACGGCTGAAGGTGGACCTGGGCGAGGTGACCGAGAAGAAGCCGGGGCAATGGCTGCTCAAGGCTACCGTTACCCTGGAGATCGAAGGCGAAGAGAAGCCGGCCTATATCGCCGAACCTCTCTCGCTCTGCTTCGTCTGATAGGGCCTATTCGCGGGTGAACCCGCTCCCACAGGTACCGCGCCAGCCTGTAGCTGCACTGAACCCTGTGGGAGCGGGTTTATCCGCGAAGAATCCGACACCGATTTCGGCCAGATCACAGATACCTCCGCCCCACATTCTGCGGCATACTCGGCAGACCTTTTGCCCGGATTCCGCCATGCGTCCACTGCTCCCCCTCGCACTGACCCTGATGCTCGCTGCCTGTGGCGATGGTGAGTCGTTGTCCCCGCCCGACGCGCGCCTGCCCGACGGTGGCCGCTACCGGGGCCAGGTGGTCGATGGGTTGCTGCAGGGCGAGGGGCGCATCGACTACCCCAATGGCAGCTGGTACGCCGGCAACTTCAAGGACGGCCAATGGCATGGCCAGGGCGAGTGGCACGGCAGCAATGGCGAGATCTACCGTGGCCAGTTCGACAAAGGGCTGTTTCACGGCTTGGGCGACCTGACCACCCCGGGCAGCCACTATGCCGGCACATTCAGCCACGGCCGGCGCGATGGCGAAGGGAGCCTCAAGCAGGCCGACCAGACCTACCGCGGCCAGTTCAAGGACGACCAGTACGAAGGTGCAGGCGAACTGGAAATGGCCGACGGCAGCCGCTACCAAGGCTTGTTCGCCAAAGGCAAGCCCAATGGCGCAGGCGTGCGCAGCGATGCCAGCGGCAACCAGTTCAGCGGCCGCTTCGTCGATGGCCAGCTGCAAGGCAGCGGCACCTACGACAGCGTCGATGGCGAGCAGTATATTGGTGAATTCAAGGACAACCGCCTGGAAGGCCGCGGCCGCTACGAAAATGCCGACGGCGACGTGTGGATCGGCGATTTCAAGGACGGTTCGCTGATCGGCGAAGGCGAATTGCTCGGCAGCGACGGCAGCCACTACAAAGGCACGTTCGTCGACTGGCGCCTGTCCGGCCAAGGCAGCCTGCAACTGCCTGATGGCAGCAAATACGTCGGCGGTTTCGACAGCGATGCCTACCAAGGTCACGGCAAGCTGACCCTGGCCAATGGCAAGGTCGAAAGCGGCACCTGGGCCAATGGCGTGCGCATTCGCGACCAGAAAGGCAAACTGCTGCCCGACCCGCTGGACCTGGCCCTGCTCAACCAGGGCCGCCTGCTCGAAGAAGCGCTGGCCCGGGTACCGCGCTCGGCTCCCCCCATCCAGCTGTACAGCCTGGTATTGGCCGGCGATGGCCAGCAGAGCGTGTTCCTGCGCGAAGCGGACTATGTCAGCAACATGCTCAAGGTGCGTTTCGGTGCCCGCGGCCAGGTTACCTTGGTCAACCACCGCGACCAGATGGCCACCCGCCCCATGGCCACCCGCGAGAACCTCACGCGCGCCGCCCGCACCCTGGCCGAGCGCAGCGGCCCGGAAGACCTGATCTTCATCTACCTGACCAGCCACGGCAGCCAGGACCACCAGCTGGTACTCGACCAGCCACGCCTGCAACTGGCCGACCTGTCCGCCGACGAACTGGCCAGCGCCCTGGCACCGCTCAAGGATCGGGACAAGATCATTGTCATCTCCGCCTGTTATTCAGGTGGCTACATCGCCCCACTCAAGGACGATCGCACGTTGATCATGACTGCGGCACGTGCCGACCGGGTGTCGTTCGGTTGTTCGGAAGAAGCCGATTTCACCTACTTCGGCGACGCCCTGTTCGCCGAGGCGCTGAACCAGACCGATGACCTGAAACAAGCGTTTGAACTGGCGCGCACCAGTGTTGCCGAAAGAGAACGAAGGGAAGGTTTCGAAGCCTCCGAGCCACAATTCTGGGCGCCGCCCGCAGTACTGGCACACTGGCAGCAACTGCGTAAGCAACAGGCCGAAGAAGCCTTGCGTAATGCGGCACAGGCCAAGGCCGAGGAACAGGCAAAAACGCCTGCAAGCCGCTAAGCTTGTGTGTAACAAGGGAGAGACATCATGTATTTGACGCCTCAGCATGTCCTGCTTGCCGGAGCTACCGGCCTTACCGGTGAGCACCTGCTCGACCGCCTGCTCAACGAACCCACCATCAGTCGCGTGCTGGCACCGACCCGTCGGCCACTGGCCGAACACCCTCACCTGGAAAACCCGGTGGGCGACCCGGCAGTGTTTCTCCCGCAACTGGCCGGTCGGGTCGATATTGCTTACTGCTGCCTGGGTACCACCCTCAAACAGGCAGGCTCTGAGCAGGCGTTCCGCGCTGTCGATCTGGACATGGTCGTCGCCTTCAGCAAGCGCGCACGGGAAATGGGGGCGCGGCATTTGTTAGTGGTCAGCGCGATTGGGGCCGACCCCAAATCGCCGATCTTCTATAACCGGGTCAAAGGCGAAATGGAAGAAGCGCTCAAGGCTCAGGACTGGCCTCAACTGACCATCGTGCGGCCTTCGCTGTTGCTCGGAGAGCGGCTAGAACCACGGTTGGGCGAGAAACTGGCGTCGCCGTTTTCGAAGTTGATACCGGGCAAGTACCGGGGGATCGAGGCTTGCACCTTGGCCCGGGCACTTTGGCGCCTGGCGCTGGAGGAAGAGGACGGTATTCGGGTCATCGAGTCCGACGAGTTGCGCAAACTCGGCAAGTAATAGCCCCTACAGGCCGCCCGTAGCCTGAAACCCTATGCCTGCCGCCGTCAGCAATGACAGCGGCAGGAACAAAGTATCCAGCAGCATGCTGCCAGGCAGGTCCAGGCGCGGATACGCTGGCGCCTCAGCTCCGAAGCGATCCTTGGGGCAGCACCCGCCATTGATCACATACATGTCCAGCCGGGTCCCGGCGTATACCACCGGTGCCCCTGGTTTGTTGGCATCCAGCGTGCGCACCGTGGCGCAGCCGCCGAGCAGGCTTGCCGCCAGCAACCCGGCCATGAAACGCCTCAATCATCAGCCCCGAAATGATGCTCGCCCCAGCGCGGCAACATGTCCTGCGGAATGTTCAGCAGGTTGAGGATGCGCGCCACCACGAAGTCGACCAGGTCATCGATGGTCTGCGGCTGGTGATAGAACCCCGGCGCCGCTGGCAGGATCACTGCGCCCATCTGCGAAAGCTTGAGCATGTTCTCCAGGTGAATGGTCGAGAACGGCGCCTCGCGCGGCACCAGGATCAACTGCCGACGCTCCTTGAGGGTGACGTCGGCGGCCCGCTCGATCAGGTTGTTACAGGCGCCGGTGGCGATTGCCGACAAGGTACCGGTAGAACACGGCACCACCACCATCGCCGCTGGCGCACCGGAGCCGGAGGCTACCGGTGACATCCAGTCTTCCTTGCCGTATACGCGGATCTGCCCGTCGGCAGCTCCGGTGTATTCGGTGAGAAACGCCTGCATGGCCTGCGGCTTGGCAGGCAGGACCACGTCAGTCTCGGTGGCCATCACCAGTTGCGCGGCCTTGGAGATGAGGAAATGTACCTCACGGTCCTCGCGTACCAGGCAATCGAGCAGGCGCAGGCCATACTGCGCCCCGGAGGCGCCGGTCATGGCCAGGGTGATACGTTCCGGTCCGCTCACTTCAAGGCCTCGGCCAGCTTGCCGTGCAGGCCGCCGAAGCCGCCGTTGCTCATGATCACCACATGGGTGCCCGGGCGGGCCTGGCCCTTGACCCGCTCGATGATCGCGTCGAGGCTGTCGGCGACCACACTTGGCACCTTGCATTGCACGGCAGTGGCAGCCAGGTCCCATCCCAGGTTGGCGGGTGCGTACCAGATCACCTGGTCGGCGTCGTTGACGCTTTCCGGCAGGCCGTCGCGATGGGCGCCGAGCTTCATCGAGTTGGAGCGCGGCTCGATGATGGCGATGACCGGTGCTTCGCCAACCCGCTTGCGCAGGCCGTCGAGGGTGGTGGCGATGGCAGTCGGGTGATGGGCGAAATCGTCGTAGATGGTCACGCCCTGGACTTCAGCAACTTTCTCCATGCGCCGCTTGACACTCTTGAACGCACTCAGGCCGTCGATGCCCATGGCCGGCACCACGCCCACATGGCGGGCAGCGGCCAGCGTGGCGAGGGCGTTGGCGACGTTGTGCTGGCCGGTCAGGGCCCAGTCCACCACGCCCTGCACTTCACCTTCAAAGAGCACCTCGAAACGCGAGCCGTCGGCGCTGAGCAGTCGCGCCTGCCACTGGCCACCTTCACCGGTGGTCTGCACCGGAGTCCAGCAGCCCATGCCGATCACACGCTCCAGCGCCTGCTCGGTGGTCGGGTGAATCACCAGGCCTTCGCTCGGGATCGTCCGCACCAGGTGGTGAAACTGCCGCTCGATGGACGCCAGGTCAGGGAAGATGTCCGCGTGATCGAACTCAAGGTTGTTGAGGATCGCGGTGCGCGGATGGTAATGCACGAACTTCGAACGCTTGTCGAAGAAGGCGCTGTCGTATTCGTCGGCCTCGACCACGAAGAACGGCGTGCCGCCCAGGCGCGCCGACACCGAGAAGTTCTGCGGCACGCCGCCGATCAGGAAGCCCGGGCTCATGCCGGCATGCTCCAGCACCCAGGCCAGCATGCTGCTGGTGGTGGTCTTGCCGTGGGTGCCCGCCACGGCCAGGACCCAGCGGCCCTGCAGCACATGGTCGGCCAGCCACTGTGGGCCGGACACATAGGGCAGCCCCTTGTTCAGTACATACTCCACCGCCGGGTTGCCCCGCGACATGGCGTTGCCGATCACCACCAGATCAGGTGCTGGGTCCAGCTGAGCCGGGTCGTAGCCCTGGGTCAGCTCGATGCCCTGGGCTTCGAGCTGGCTGCTCATTGGCGGATAGACGTTGGCGTCGGAGCCGGTGACGCGGTGGCCGAGCTCTTTGGCCAGCACGGCCAGCGAACCCATGAAAGTGCCGCAAATACCGAGAATATGAATGTGCATGGTCGACCTCGCAAAACTTCGAGGCAGGGTAGCCCAGGGCGCGGGAAATCGCACCCGGTGTTTTGCTCAGACGCCCCTGGCGATGCCGTGTTTGCGCAGTTTTCGATACAAGGTATTGCGGCTGATGCCCAGGTGCTCGGCGACCCGGGTCAAGTGCCAGTGTTTTGCCTCCAGGATGTCCATCAGCGTCTGACGCTCGGCATGCAGGAGCGGCCTTGTGTCGCGAAAGGGCTGCGCAGCAGCCCCGGCGGGGTCGGCGTCACTGGTGAGATCCTGGGGCCGCTGCGCGACCCTTTCGCGACACAAGGCCGCTCCTAAAGGGCCCGCGTCGCTTCGAATGATTGCGGGGAGGTCCGAGAACTCGATAAGCGCGTTTTCACACAGGGCCACCAAGGTCCGCAGCACGTTGCGCATCTGCCGCACGTTCCCCGGCCAGGCAAAGCTCAGCAGCGCCTGGCGCGCCTCGGGCGCCAACTGCACCACCTGCCCCTGCGCCTCCTGACGTAACAGAAAGTCCAGCAACGCCTCCTTGTCACTCCGCTCGCGCACCGCTGGCAGCGCCACTTCCAAGCCATTTAATCGGTAGTACAGGTCCTCACGGAAGCTGCCCTGCTCCACCCGCTCCAGCAGGTCGCGGTGGGTGGCACTGACGATGCGTACATCCACGGCCTGCGGCTCACCGCCAATCGGCACCACCTGGCGCTCTTCCAGCACCCGCAACAGGCGGGTCTGCAACGCCAGCGGCATGTCGCCGATCTCGTCCAGCAACAAGGTACCGCCATCGGCCTGCAGCAGCTTGCCGCGCATGCCATCCTTGCGCGCGCCGGTGAAACTGCCGCCCCGATAGCCGAACAGCTCGCTCTCGATCAGGCTCTCGGGGATCGAGGCACAGTTCACCGCCACGAACGGCTTGCCATGGCGCTGACTGGCCTGGTGCACAGCCTGGGCGAAGGCCTCTTTACCGCAACCGGTCTCACCGCGCAGCAGCAGCGGCACATCACGCTCGAACACGCGCACGGCACGGTAGAAGTCGTGTTGCAAAGCCGGGTCCAGCAGACAGATGCCCGGCTCCGCGGTGGGCCTGGCCTGGGGCACGCTGGCCGGCACCGTCCATAGCGGCGCCCTCGCCTGCCCGCGCAGGCTGGCAAACACCTGGCGGCCATCACGGGTGCGCAACGGCCAGACCGTACTGCCACCTGGTGTGGCACGGCTGAACAGCTCGTCATGGCTGCAGGCGAAGAACATTTCCAGCGGCTTGCCCAGCACGCCGCCGCGAATGGTGCCGAGCAGGTTCAGCGCACTCTGGTTGGCAGCGCAAATGCGGCCATCGCCGTCGAACGCCAGCAACCCTTCGCTGAACTGGCCGACCGACTCGGCCTGCACGTGAATGCGCAGCAACCACTGCTGCTCGAAATGACGCAGGAAATAGCAGCTCTCGATCATCTTCGCCGAGAGGTTGACCAACGCCATGGTGTGGAACTGGCTCTGGCGCGACACGTCCGGGCGCGCTGAGGACACATCGAGCACCGCCAGCAGTTCACCGTGCGGGTCGAACACCGGGCTTGCCGAGCAGGTCAGCCCGGTATGGCGGCCGCGAAAGTGCTCATTCTGGTGAATGGTCAGGGCCTGGCGTTCCACCAGGCAGGTGCCGATGCCGTTGGTGCCCTCGCGGGCCTCACTCCAGTCCGCCCCCAGCCACAGCCCGGCACGCTCGAAGTTGCGCCGTTCGGACGGCGCGGTGACACAGTTGAGGATCACCCCGCGGGCATCGGTCAGCAGCACCGCATGACCGGCCCCTGATAGCTGCTGGTGCAGGCTGTTCATTTCGTTGTCGGCGATCTTCAGCACCTGGCGCAGGCGTTCGCGGCTTTCCAGCAGGCGGCCGTGCTCAAGCACCACCGGCGCCTCGATCACAGACGGGTCGAGGTGGTAGTCGTCCAGGCAGCGCAGCCAGGAGCGAGCAATGGAAGGATCGCTACCCGCTTCGCCACGGGCAACGGTATGCACTTGCTGGGCATGGCGGATGAATGAATTGCTCTGCATTTGTTGTTGTTCTCCGCAGACAGAGATTCACGCCAGCATCCTCCACCCACGCAGGCTTTGCAACGTGCCCACCGGCCACGTGTCGCAAACGGTACAAAGTGTCACCCCGACCGTGCCAGGCCTGGCACAGCGCGCCTTCCCGCTGCACCCGAGCATGACCCAAGTCATTGATTCCACGAGGGTGCACCACGCTGGCCCAACCTTTGCTCTACGCTTTTCAACTCCTCAACAAACATAACAGCCAGGAGACACACCATGCGTTACGCACATCCCGGTACCGAGGGCGCGAAGGTTTCCTTCAAGAACCGCTACGGCAACTACATCGGCGGTGAGTTCGTGGCCCCGGTCAAAGGCCAGTACTTCGAGAACACCTCGCCGGTGAACGGCCAGCTGATCGCCGAATTCCCCCGTTCCACTGCCGAAGACATCGATAAAGCCCTGGATGCCGCCCACGCCGCCGCCGACGCC